>CAZGCG010000174.1:0-5531 GCA_964524205.1 uncultured Sphingobacterium sp.
AAAATATATTTAGAATATATTTATAGGAATTGATCAATTAATTAATGAAAAAAATGAAGAAACTATTCTCTTTTACAGTCCTTTTGGCAGCAACCGTCCTTATGATGGCATTTAACCCAATTAAAGAAGATGTCTACACAGTTGACGTAGCAAACTCCTCAATCGGATGGTCAGCGAAAAAAGTTGGTGGCGGCCATACCGGAACAGTAAAAATCACAGAGGGCAGCCTGGTTTATAATGGAAAATCTTTGCAAAAAGGAGTGTTTCTTATGGACATGTCCAGCATCACTTCAGATAATGCCCGGGTTACAACTCATTTAAAATCACCGGATTTCTTTTCAGCCGAAAAAAACCCAAGTTCCAAATTTGAGATCACAAAAGTTTCTGCAGCCGGAAAAGAACGTGTAAACATTAGCGGAAATCTAACAATCAAGGGAATTACACATCCACTGACATTTCCTGCAACTGTTAAACAGGGAAAAGATGTGGTAGTGGCTGTGGCATCGGGCATCAGGATTGACCGTACAAAATATGATATCAAGTTTCGTTCAAAAACCTTCTTCGGCGATATTGGCGATAAAGCAATTGATGATGAGTTTGAGCTGAACATTAATCTGACAGCGAAGAAAAATTAGATCAGAACAAAGAACAAAGAACAAGGATTAAGGATCAAGGACATTTACATTTATTTCAAAAAGTCTTTGCTCTTTTATCCTTGTTCTTTTATACCTGCTAAACTATTCTGAACGCTTCATTCTCAAATCCTACTTTCGCAATGGCCTTGCTTTTAGCATGATAGAATAAACAATCCCAATGCTCTTCAGCGGCCCGTTTCCCGTATTCCTGTCTTAATTCCATAGATTTTCTGCCATCAAAATCATACTTGGCAATAAATTTTCTTAACAGTTGCTCAGGCTCAGGAAGAATATCTGCGCCAAAGAATATGGTTTCTTCATCCTCCCTGATCAGGAATACCTGATGATATTCACAATGACCTCCAGTCAATTCAAAGGCTATCTCCCTGTTAAATTGTCCGCTTCCTTCAATAAAGTGCACTGAGCCGCTGCGTTGAACAAAATCAAAGATCTCCGTTTTGTAAGATCTTGAAGGCTTACTGTAGGCAGCCTCCCATTCTCCTCTTTGAATCACATACTCGGCATTCGGAAAACTTAATGACACCTTACCATCTGAATTATTAACCATTCCCCCTGCATGATCAAAGTGCAGATGCGACATCAGAACAAGACTGACATCAGCAGGATCATAGCCCGCTTTCCTGATATTCTCATGAATAATTAGTCCACCCTGCTCATTATGAAAGCCCAGTCCGGTATCCAGAATAATCAAATCATTTCCGGTTTCAACCAGAAAAGGCTGCACATAAATAAACAGTGAGGCAGGCCGGTCCTTGGGATTATGAATTGCAGGATCAAATGGAATAAATGTCTTTGAATTATCTACAGAATAAGATCCTTCATATAAGGCGAAAGCTTTCAATGTTCTTTGTTTATTAGGATGTTAAATTCTATTTTTACGGTTTATTAAGGCAAAGATATGCAAAAAAGGTGGGTGGAACGGGAGCTTGAAAACCTTGCAGCAATAACGGAATTGCAGGAATCACTAAATATTGACAGGGTTCTTGCCTGCCTTCTGGTTAAAAGAGGAATCACTGATTTTGAAGAGGCCAGAATTTTTTTCAGACCTGAACTCAACAGACTTCACGACCCTTACCTGATGAAGGATATGGCAATAGCAGTATCCCGTATCAATCAGGCAATTACATCAGGCGAAAAGATTCTTATTTATGGTGATTATGATGTAGATGGAACCACATCAGTCGCCCTCACTTTCAGCTTCTTTAAAAAACTTCATTCAGAAATTGATTTCTATATCCCCGATCGTTACCGTGAGGGTTATGGTATTTCTACGCAGGGAATAGATTATGCGTTTGAAAATGGTTTCTCACTGATTATCGCATTGGATTGTGGCATCAAATCGGTCGATAAAATCGATTATGCAAATGAAAGGGGGATAGATTTTATTATCTGCGACCATCACCTTCCCGGAGATCAGCTGCCTGCAGCAATAGCTGTACTTGATCCTAAACGCAGCGATTGTACTTATCCCTACAAAGAACTATCAGGCTGTGGTATCGGGTTTAAGCTGATTCAGGCATATGCGCTCAAATATGACATTCCTTTTGAGCAGGTAAGTTCCTATCTGGATCTGGTAGCTGTGAGTATTGCATCCGACATCGTACCAATTACGGGAGAGAACCGAATCCTGGCATGGCATGGTCTTATCAAATTGAATACAGAGCCATGCAAAGGCTTATTGGCTCTTATGAATATTTCAGGAAGAAAAGAAAACCTGAGCATCATGGATGTGGTATTCACGATCGGGCCAAGGATCAATGCTGCAGGAAGGATTGATGATGCGAAGCATTCGGTAAATCTGCTGATCGCTGATGACGAAGCCATAGCTATTGAAAAAAGTCAGATCATCAACACAAAAAATACAGAACGCAAGGAACACGACAGCAATATTACCGAGCAGGCACTAGCAATGATTGATGGTGATCCGGTTCTGATCAGTCGCAAAACAACCGTTGTTTATAATGCAGACTGGCATAAAGGCGTAATCGGAATTGTGGCTTCAAGGCTTACCGAAAAATATTATCGTCCGACCATCGTTATGACCAATTCAAACGGTTATGCGGCGGGTTCGGCAAGATCAGTAGCAGGCTTCGATCTTTATGAAGCATTATGTGAATGCAGTGATTTGCTGATTCAGTTCGGTGGCCATAAATATGCAGCAGGGCTGACGATGAAAACAGAGAATATCCCTGCATTTCAGCAGCGCTTTGAGGAAGTTGTTGCAGCCAGCATTCCTGAAGAATTGCTCGTACAGGCAATAAATATCGATGCAGAAATTGAACTGAAACAGATTGATCCGAAATTCTTCCGCATCCTGAAACAGTTTGAACCATTTGGTCCGCAAAATATGGCCCCTGTATTTGTTAGCAGAAATGTTTATACTTACGGTGCTGCAACAATTGTTGGCAACAAGCATTTGAAAATGTGTGTGCATCAGGATAATATGACCTATTATAATTGTATAGGTTTTGGTTTGGGGGAGTACCTTGATCAAATCAATTCCGGAACAGCATTTGACATTTGTTATACCATTGAAGAGAACACATGGAAAGAGAAAAAATCGATACAGCTGAATATCAAGGGGATACGGGCAGCTCTTCCAAACCGGGAACAATGATTTTAAGAGCCGAGAATCTGGTAAAAAAATATAAGCAGCGTACTGTTGTTAATAATGTATCCTTTCATGTTTCGCAGGGAGAAATCGTGGGATTGCTGGGGCCAAATGGCGCAGGAAAAACTACCTCCTTCTATATGATAGTAGGGCTCATCAGGCCAAATGAAGGTCATGTATTTCTGGATGACGTAGATATCACGGAGGATGCAATGTATCGCAGGGCTCAGAAAGGCATTGGTTACCTTGCGCAGGAGGCTTCAGTTTTTAGAAAATTATCCGTTGAGGATAATATCAAGGCAGTTCTTGAGATGACCAAACTCAGTAAGGAAGAACAAAGAGACAAGCTTGAACAACTGATCGATGAATTCAGCCTGCACAAAGTAAGGAAGAACCGGGGCGACCTGCTTTCGGGAGGAGAAAGAAGAAGAACTGAAATTTCAAGAGCACTTGCTGCCGATCCAAAATTCATCCTTCTGGACGAACCATTTGCCGGTGTTGACCCCATCGCAGTTGAAGAAATTCAAAGTATCGTAGCAAAACTTAAACTACGAAATATAGGAATTCTGATTACCGATCATAATGTTCAGGAGACCCTCTCCATAACCGACAGAGCTTATTTACTTGCCGAAGGTAAGATCATGCTCACAGGTACCCCTCAGGAGATTGCAAACAATGAAATGGCCAAAAAATTCTATCTTGGTCAGAATTTTGAACTGCGAAAAAAGAAAGTCTGAGCCCCAAATAAGCTATAAATCAGAATGACGATTGTAAACTCCATCTTTACCTGGATCATGAAAAAGCGGATGCATCAGATCGAGCTTTTCATAAAATACCCCTATGATGTTCAGGATGAATGGTTTCAGACACTAATCTCCACAGCTCAGCATACCGAATGGGGTAAAAAGTACGGCTACTCATCCATCTATAATCAGGATCAGTTTAAGGAACGGGTTCCGATTCAGAATTATGAATCACTGAAACCATATATCGAAAAAATGATGAGTGGTGAGCAGAACGTGCTCTGGCCATCTGAGATCAAGTGGTTCGCCAAATCATCAGGCACTACAAATGACCGGAGCAAGTTCATCCCTGTAAGCGAAGAATCACTTGAAGAATGCCATTTTAAAGGCGGCAAAGACCTCCTTTCGATGTACTGCGATAACCGGCCCGACGCCAGAATATTTACCGGGAAATGCCTGGTATTGGGAGGAAGCCATCAGATCAACCAATTGAATACAGATTCCTGTTATGGTGATCTATCGGCTGTTTTAATAAAAAATTTACCATTCTGGGCCGAATTCTACCGCACACCGGATATGTCGATCGCTTTAATGGATAATTTTGAGGAAAAAGTAGAAAAAATAGCCAGGGTTACCATTGATGTTAATGTAACCAATATTGCCGGTGTGCCAACCTGGAATCTGGTTCTTGCAAAGCGCATTCTTGAAATCACTGGTAAAAATAATCTGCTTGAAGTTTGGCCAAATCTTGAGTTTTACTTTCATGGAGCTGTAAATTTTAATCCTTACCGTGAGCAGTTTAAAAAATTGATTCCTTCAGATGATATGTATTATCTGGAAACATATAATGCCTCTGAAGGATTTTTCGGCATTCAGGATCAGCCTAATTCAGAAGAATTGCTCCTGATGCTCGATTATGGCATTTATTATGAATTTCTTCCAATGGAAGATCTGCATGCAGAGAATCCAAAAACCCTTCGGCTCGATCAGGTTCAGCTGAATAAGAATTATGCACTGATCATTTCTACAAATGCCGGATTATGGCGATACATGATCGGCGATACGATTAAGTTTACCTCACTCTCGCCGCATCGCATTCAGATCACCGGCCGAACCAAACATTTCATCAATGCTTTCGGCGAAGAACTAATCATAGACAATGCTGAAAAGGGACTTGCCAAAGCCTGCCAGGAGACACATGCAGTTATCCGTGATTATACCGCATGCCCGATTTATTTTGAAAGTGATGAGGTTGGGGGCCATGAATGGATCATCGAATTTGAGCAAAAACCAGATGATATTGAACGATTCACGGATCTCCTGGATCAAACCTTAAGGGAAGTAAATTCTGACTATGATGCCAAACGTTTTAAGGATATGGCATTACGCCGTCCATTGCTGCACATTGCTCCTGATGGTACTTTCTATCACTGGATGAAAAACCGTGGTAAACTTGGAGGACAACATAAAGTTCCACGCCTCGCGAATGACAGGGCTTATGTAGATGAGATACTGAAAATG
>CAZGCG010000174.1:5631-7576 GCA_964524205.1 uncultured Sphingobacterium sp.
TCAAGATAAATTCTGGTTCACTTGAAATTTTGTTACAAGAGTAAAGAACAAGGAGTAATGAATAAAGACATTACCTTCTTCATTTGGCATTAAGCACAATTTACTGATAGCTGACAACCTACATCCGGATAGCTATCAGGTGAACACATAGTCGATTCCTAATATAAATTCTGGACGAGATTTTCCAAAATCCTTGTTCCTTGCTCCTTATTCCTTGTTCAACTTCTTAGGGAACACCAGCGATGCTACAATACTCGCGGTAAGAATAAACAGGATGATAAACAGTGAATGCATTGTTGTGAATCCCCAGGCACTAAGCCAGTGATGTGCAAGCATTTTGACACCGATAAATACGAGCAGAAAGGCCAATCCTACCTTCAGGTAATGGAATTTATGGATCACATTCACCAGCAGGAAGAACATTGATCTTAGGCCAAGAATGGCGAAAATATTTGAGAAAAATACGATGTAAGGATCTTTGGTTACCGCAAAAATTGCGGGGATAGAATCAACAGCAAAAATAAGATCGGTAAATTCTACAATAAGCAAAACAATGAAAAGCGGAGTAACCATTTTCTTTCCATCAACTTTGATAAAAAATTTATTGCCAACATACTCCGGATAAACAGAGAAATATTTGGAAGCAAAACGAACAACCTTATGGTTCTCAGTATCGATCTTCTCTTCCTCATCCCTGCTCAGGAACATGCCAACGCCGGTATAAATAAGGAATGCCCCAAAAATATACAGTATCCAGCCAAACTCATTTATGAGCGTAGAACCAAGGAAAATAAAGAGAAAGCGCATTAAAACTGCACCTATGATGCCCCAGAACAATACCCGGTGATAATACCGCTCGTCCACCCCAAAAGCAGAGAAAATAAGCACCATTACAAAGATATTATCAACTGACAAAGCATATTCAATAACATATCCTGTAAGGAATTCAAGCGCAAGATTCTGTTTATAAACTGAAAGGCTCTCAGCAAAATTGCCAGGGATAAGGGTAATATTATGAAGATGCTTGGCAGTGACCTCCTGTAGTTTGGCAAAACTGGTGATATCATGTAATATCTCACCCTCAGTAAGCAACAGGAAATAAAAACCTATCGCAAAGCTCACCCAGATAAAACTCATTATGGCCGCTTCTTTCATACTAACCTTATGATCTTTCTTGTTAAAAAGACCAAGATCGATGGCAAGCATCAAAACAATAAAAAGCAGAAAGCTGCCGAAAAATATAATTTCGTTTGACATATTTATTTTTTACGCTCAGTAGTAAATCTGACCAGTTGCTGGAGGGAATCACGGGATTCGTGTTCTGGCAATTCATTTAAAATAGTAAAAGCTTCCTGCTGATAGGCATCCATACGGCTTCGGGCATAATCGAGTCCGCCGCTGTTACGAACAAAATCAATGACTTCCGAAACTTTATCCGACTCCTCATTATGATTTTTTACCAGGTTAATAATTCTTCTCTTTTCAGAGCTGCCTGCTTTATTCAAAGCATAGATCAGAGGAAGTGTGATCTTTTTTTCTTTGATGTCAATCCCAAGGGGTTTACCAACATCATCTGTTCCAAAATCAAAGAGATCATCCTTGATCTGAAAAGCAATACCAACTTTTTCGCCAAACAGTCGCATTTTCTCGACAATTTCAACATCAGCACCAGCAGAAGCCGCTCCACATGAACAGCATGATGCAATTAATGAGGCCGTTTTCTGACGGATCACTTCATAATAAACCGCTTCGTCAATATCCAGTCGGCGGGCCTTCTCTATCTGCAATAATTCACCTTCACTCATTTGCTTTACCGCATCAGATACGATCTTGAGCAATCCAAAATCACCATTATTGATCGAAAGTAGCAGCCCCTTAGATAAGAGAAAATCACCTACCAGAACTGCAATCTTATTTTTCCATAAAGCATTTACCGAAAAGAATC
>CAZGCG010000175.1:0-7424 GCA_964524205.1 uncultured Sphingobacterium sp.
CTAAGCTTAAGATCAATTATGTATTTTTGCCATAAGCTTAAGAATGAAACTAGTCCGACTATTATTATTTCCCTTCTCAATCCTGTATGGCCTCGTAGTGATACTTCGAAACCTTGCATACGATTTCGGGATATTTAAGTCGCAGAAATTTGAGCTGCCTGTAATTTCAGTTGGGAATTTGTCGGTCGGTGGTTCCGGTAAAAGTCCCATGACCGAATACCTTGTTCGTTTACTAAAGGATAAGTATAAAATCGCAACATTAAGCAGGGGTTATGGTCGCAAAACTTCGGGTTTTCTATATGTAGATACAAATTCTCTTAGTTCCGAATCGGGCGATGAACCGCTTCAGTTTAAGCGTAAGTTCAGGGATATCACGGTAGCTGTTTGTGAAAATAGAACAGAAGGCATTCTTCGCCTTGAAGAGAATCATGAACTGATCATTCTGGACGATGCTTTTCAGCACAGATCAGTGAAGCCGGGATTAAACATTCTACTTTTTGAATTCAGTACTTTGTTTAAACAACAGTGGCTTCTTCCCACTGGCGACCTTAGGGAGCCTATGTGGGCGATTAATCGTGCGGATATCGTGGTTATATCCAAGTGCCCTGAAAAGATGAACACGGAGCAGCAAAATGCGATAAGAGGCAAATTCAGTGCTGACAGACTGTTTTTTTCTTTTCTTAAGTACGGAAATTTAAAATCATTCAGTGAAAACATTCCAGATAGAAGTCTTAATTCGATAAGTCAGAAAAGCAGGGTCATTTTATTGACAGGTATAGCCAATGCAGCCCCATTGCTTGCAGAACTGGCCTCCTATGGCCCCGAACTGATCCATCATCAATATCCTGATCATCATCAGTTCAGCGACAAAAATATCGCTAAACTTGTAAACGAATTCAATGAGCTTATCGGAGATGACAATATGATCATCACCACTGAAAAAGATGCTCAGCGATTAAGAATGACAGGTATCATAGAGCAATTAAAAGGTCTGGCTCTATATTACCTGCCGGTTGAAGCGGCATTTAAGGAGCCGGAAGTGACGAGATTTAATAATTTAATAGAAGAATATGCATCAAAATCTACAGGCAACAACTGATTACATCAAGAAAAAGATTGGTGATTTTGAGCCAGAGATCGGGATTATTTTGGGTACCGGTTTAGGTGGCCTGGTAGAGGATATTGAAATTCTCCATAGTTTAATGTACTCCAATATCCCGAATTTCCCGATTTCAACGCTTGAATTTCACTCCGGGAAATTGATCTTTGGAATGCTCAGTGGAAAAAAGGTAGTCGCAATGCAGGGCCGGCTTCATTATTATGAAGGTTATGATATGAAGCAAATCACTTTTCCTGTCCGGGTGATGAAAATGCTTGGGATTCAAAAATTGTTTGTTTCCAATGCAAGTGGTGCCCTGAATCCGGAATATCGCAAAGGCGATCTGATGATCATTCATGACCATATTAATATGCAAAGTGATAATCCGCTTCGTGGCAGGAATACCGCAAGTCTGGGACCACGTTTTCCGGATATGAGTGAGCCCTACGACAGAGCAATGATAGAAAAGGGCATGGAAATTGCCCATAAAAATAATATTCGCTGCCATTCAGGAGTTTATGTTTCTGTAAATGGTCCGAATCTTGAAACCAGGGCTGAATACCGCTTTTTACGTTTGATTGGAGCTGATTCAGTTGGCATGAGTACGGTGCCTGAAGTTATTGTAGCCAACCATATGGCTCTGCCTGTTTTTGCTATTTCAGTATTGACAGATGAGGGCTTTCCGGATACTTTGAAAGTGGTATCATTAGAAGAGATCTTAAAAACTGCAGAGGAAGCTGAACCCAAAATGACTAAAATATTAAAAGACCTCATTCTGGAAATTTAATGATCAAACGCTTAACCTTAGGTTTGTTTTTATTGCTGTATCTGTTTAGCCCGGATGCATTTGCTCAAAGAACCTTGCGGGCGGAAGGTAGTGTAGGTTCTTCAGGCCGTATGGGTCAGACGGGAGAGCGGGACACTTCCCTAAATAAAACCAGTGATGCGGATTCTGTTTATTATTATGCCAAAGATATCCGGTACACCAATATCAGATTACTGAAAGAAGGTACCCAGACCAGGGGAATTGATACAACAGTACATAATTTTCAGAATTTCAGTCCATTATATCAGCCTAAAACGCCTACTATCGGACTTGGGAGTGCCGGCATCGCTTATCGTGAAATGCTTTTCAGTCCGTCAAAAACTATTGGTTTCGATGCAGGATTTCACAGTCTTGACCTCTACCGTCTGATACAGGATTCTATTAAATTTTATCGGGCCAAATCACCCTATACCGAATTGTATTATGTGAATGGGAAAATTCATGAGCAAATGTTTAAAGTAACTCATTCACAGAATGTAAAACCCAATTTTAATGTTGGTGCGCATTATAACCGCCTGACCGGGGATGGTTTTTATGTGAATCAGAAAGCTGATCATTTGAATGCAGCACTGTTTGCCTGGTATGAATCACCTAAGAAGCGATATAACATCCTCGGCGATGTTATATTTAATACTTTAAAGGCTGGTGAAAATGGATCCACCAGGAATGATACTATTTTTAAGGAAAGTTCCCTCGATAAAAAAGCTGAGCCTGTGTATTTGAAAGCAACAGGCTCAGACCGCCCGATGCAGACCTGGCGACAGACCCAGTTCTTTATTAAGCAGCTTTACTATATTGGAAGAATGGATAGTCTTATGGGGCAAGATTCTTCAGAAAGGATTTTACCCACACAGCGCGTTTCCCATACCCTGACTTATACCCGTGATCAGTATAAGTTTTTTCGAAATGAAGAGGATTTATACGGAGCTTTTCCTATACTTCCTTCCCAATCATTTACATTGACCAACGATTCAACCAAAGTATCGAACCTTCGAAATGAGTTTACTTATAGTTTTTACCTGAGGGGGAAGGCATTGAGTTTTATAAAGAATGAACTTAAACTAGATCTGGGTATTCAAAATGATTTATATCATTATGAGCAATTGGCTTATGAGACGAATTTCTCAAATACAATGCTCAAAGCAGGTCTGGGATACCGTTTTAGTGATAAGGTAAATATTGATGCTGATTTGAATCAGATCGTGCAGGGTAAGAATGCAGGGGACTTTTTCTATGAAGCTAATACCAGCTTTTTGCTGAGTAAATCAATTGGCAGGATTGTACTTGGGGCATATGTTCAAAATAAATCTCCTGAACAGATGTTCGAGCGGGCTGATTATCAATACCATAGCTGGAACAGAAACTTTGATAAGTCAAAGATTAGTAACCTTTCCTTTCTGTACCAGAATCTGAAATATAAGCTGGCTGCAAAAGCTGAGTATTTCCTGGTAAGTAATTATCTCTACTTTAAAGAAACTGCGAGTGCAAAACAGATTACACCGGATCAGTTTGGGACTAATATCAATCTGCTAAAGATCAGCCTTTCAAAGGACTTTAAGTTTGGAAAATTTAACATTGACAATCATATCGTCTATCAAAAAACCGATTTCCAGGATATTATCAGAACTCCGGAAATATATACTTACAACAGTTTCTACTACGCAAGCAGACTTTTTAAGGTGCTTTATACTAATGTTGGTTTCGATGTTCGTTTTAATACCCCATTCAAAGCTCCGGCCTATGCAATCAACGTGAGCCAATTTTACAATGACAACACTCCCCTTGAATATTCTACTTATCCGGTAATGGATGTTTGGATAAGGGCAACCTTAAAGCGGGCTAATCTGTTTCTGAAATATGATTACGTCAATCAGGGGTGGCTTTCAAGAGGGTACTATACCGTAAGGTCTTATCCGATGCAGGATAAAGTGTTGAAGTTTGGGGTGAGTTGGAAATTCTATAATTAATTGAGACCCGATAGCTATCGGGTGGAGAAGGGAGAGTTGAGAATTAGGTTGGATTTCTGATTTAATACTAACATTCCAAAGGACAGATTTTCCAGATTTGCTAGATTTATGATTTCCTGAAGAATTTCCCTTCATTTTCCATTCTCAATTCTCCATTAATCAAGTTTTCTGTTTCTTCTTCTTCGCTGCCGGGAATAATACATTATTCAGAATTAGTCTGTAGCCGGGTGAATTGGGATGAAGATTCAGGTCGGTAGGAGGGTCGCCAACCATGTGCTGATAATCTTCCGGATCATGCCCGCCATAAAAGGTCCACTGGCCTTTTCCATACTCACCATGGATATAACGGGCTTCATCACTTGTTTTGGTTTCACCCATCACAAGTACATTTGGCTTAATGACGCTCTTCCTGAATGCGGTTGTCTGGCCCATGAATCCTTTTACCACTTTATCATGGTTCTGGGTAAGCATTGCCGGTACAATATCCCATTTGGCTGAAAAGTCAAACAAAGTAAAAAAGTCATTTGTACGATTTAATATCTGTGAACGGATTGGAGTAGCATCTATATTCGAAAATTCATTGTTTGCAGGATTCATATCCAGCTTGAAGTTCTGAAATGCAAAGGTTTGATTAAAATCAAGTTTCGACTGAGCTTTGGGATCTGAAGTGTCACCATCAAAAACACGCTCTGCGATATCCGTTCCATTGGCAGCCAGTGCAATGTCAATGGTTTCAGGTCCGGAGCACATAGCAAACATGAAGCCTCCACCTGAGCAGAAATTTCGGATATTTCTGGCTACCTCCAGTTTCATTTCTGATACTTTGCCAAAACCA
The DNA here is from genome assembly GCA_964524205.1 of uncultured Sphingobacterium sp. Classification (GTDB taxonomy): domain Bacteria; phylum Bacteroidota; class Bacteroidia; order Sphingobacteriales; family Sphingobacteriaceae; genus Daejeonella. Next base: position 4,728 of record CAZGCG010000175.1, read on the forward strand.
TTCCTCTTTGCTGTGGCTTCCTGCAATTTAACATCTTCGATATACCAGGAGGCATTTCTGAAAGCACTCCAGAACCGGTTGTATTGTCCTGTAAAGTCTTCATGGTGAAGGTGCAGCCAGTCGTATTTCGGCAGTTCGCCTTTTAAAACTTCATCGTCATACAAAATATCATAAGGAATTTCAGCATAGCTAAGTACCATAGTCACAGCATCATCCCAGGGTAACTTGTTTTTGGGAGAATAAACAGCAATTTTTGGTGCCTTCTCGAGTTTCACCATTTCCATGTTTACTGAAGGGTCGGTCACTTCATTTAATATTCCATTCACCTTTCCATCAGCAAGCACTTCGTAAGACACTCCTCTGATCTTACATTCCGATTCCATGGATTGGGTGTATTTCATCAGAAAACTACCACCCCTGTAATTTAGCAGCCAGTCGGTTTCCAGGCCATTCTTTAGAGCCCAGTAAGTGATACCGTAGGCTTTTAAATGATTTTTCTGGTCTTCATCCATCGGAATAAGAATGGAGGCGGCCTTGCAAACTGCAGTTAAAAGAAGGAAAAGAAGGGTTAATCTGGCTTTTAACATCAGGGATTATAACGTTTTACAGTATTTAAAGGTATAAAAAGAAGAAGATATTTGAAGAATTTCATCAATTGACTGAAATAATTACCTTTGTCTTCCAATGTTAAGAAAACAAATATGAGCAAAGCAATTATTAAAACCGAGAAAGGTGATATGACCGTTCAATTTTATGATAAAGATGCGCCAAATACGGTTGCAAATTTCTTGAAATTGGCCAAATCTGGTTATTATGATGGTGTAACTTTTCACAGAGTAATTAATGATTTTGTGATCCAGGGTGGAGACCCAACAGGTACAGGTGCCGGTGGTCCGGGATATAGCATTGATTGTGAACTCAATGGAGAAAACCAATACCACGACAGAGGTGTCCTTTCTATGGCTCATGCAGGCCGTAATACAGGTGGTTCGCAGTTTTTCATTTGCCATAGCCGTACAAATACTTCTCATCTTGATCGTAATCATACATGTTTTGGTAAGGTTATTGAGAATGTAGATGTTGTTGATGATATCCGTCAGGGTGATAAAATATTAGGAATAGAGATTGTTGAAGAATAGATGTGAGATTTGAGATGTGAGATTTGAGACGTCTGTAAAGCGTCCGTTAAGATCTCATATCTCGCATCTCACATCTCATATCTAAAAAAATATGAATTTAAGAGGATTAGTATCCGTATCCGGTAAACCGGGATTGTTTAAACTGATTGGCCAGAATAAATCGGGCTTTATCCTGGAAACACTGGATGAGCAGAAGAATAAGATCGTAGTGAATATCAGTACTGCTAAGATGGCCTCTTTAGAAGATATTACTGTTTTTGGTGATTCAGCTGATCTGAAACTGAGTGATATTTTCCTGAAAATGAAAGATAGCAAAAATTTACCTGATGCAAAAACCGCCGATGGTAAATCTTTACGTGCTTTCTTTACGGAAGTGGCCCCAGATCACGATCAGGAACGCGTATATGCTTCTGACATGAAGAAAATAATCACCTGGTTCAGTATTATTAAGGACTTGCCACTATTCACTGAAGCAGCTCCTGAGCCGATAGCTGATGGATCTCCGGTTGCAGCTGCAGAAACTCCGGTTGTTAAAAAGCCTGAGCCTGTGAAAGAGAAACCTAAGGCTACCAAGGCTGCGGGAAAGAGCGCAACGCGTTTGTCTCAGAAATCTAAATAGGAAATAGGAAATAGGGAATAGGAAATAGGGAATGGGAAATAGGAAATAGGGATCCGATAGCTATCGGGTGGAAGATACATAGTCCATTTCCAATTTCCCATTCTCTATTTCCAAATATCCTTAATCAAAAGAACCGGATAATCGTATACCCAATTGCAATAGCAATCAGGATCATTATCCAAAAAAGCCTGCTTTCTTTCGATCGGTTGCCGGAGCGAAATCTGTAATTTCTTTTATAGTCTGCCATAGCTCACAGCTTAATCATGATGATAAGGTTCTCCTTTTAAAATGGTGCATGCCCGATAAAGCTGCTCAGCAAAAAATAGGCGGATCATCTGATGTGAAAGTGTCATTTTGGAAAGGGATATTTTTTCATTGCTTCGCTCATAGACTTCATTACTAAACCCATAAGGGCCTCCAATAATGAATACCAGATGCTGCAGCCCGCTCAACATTTTTTTGTTTAAATATACCGAAAAGCCTCTGGATGTAAACTCTTTGCCATTCTCATCAAGCAGAATTACATGATCGGTACTCTGAATATTTTTAAAGATCAGTTCTGCCTCCCGGCTTTTTTGTTGTTCCTGCGACAGGCTTTTCGTATTCTTTAATTCCGGCAATTCGAGTATCCGGAATGGGATATAATGTTTCAGGCGTTTCAGGTAGATGTCAATCCCTTCAATCAGATATTTATCTTCTGTTTTGCCGATTGTTAAAAGAGTGATTTTCATCTGAAAGCGATTGTTATAATTTCTGTGCAGGCTGACATTGTTAACGTAATATAGTCACCGGACCTGTTTTTTTGATCATATTCCCATTAAAATCGACGGCATCAATCAGATAATAATAGGTCCCAACCGGTAAGGGTTCATTATTGAAGGTTCCTTTCCAATGATTAAAAAGATCGTCCGATATGAACATAGAAACACCGAATCTATT
>CAZGCG010000176.1:0-7370 GCA_964524205.1 uncultured Sphingobacterium sp.
AACGATCCACCATCCGGTGCAGATAAGTTAATAGCAAGCAATGAGGATACTCCATATACCTTAACGGTGGCTGATTTTGGGTTCACGGATGTATTTGATAATCCTAGTCCAAATACCTTATTATCAATTTTGATCAGTCCTGTTGGTGCAGGTTCTTTAACCATAGGTGGGGTTCCGGTGGCTGTGAGTACTACAATTTCTTTGGCAAGTGTGACTGCGGGTTCACTGATTTATACTCCACCATTGAATGCAATTGGAAATCCATTCACTACCTTTACTTTCCAGGTTAGAGATAATGGAGGAACATTGAATGGTGGCATAGATACCGATCAAAGTCCGAATACAATTAGTTTCAATATTTTACCGGTGAATGATGCACCTGTAGCAGTAGCTGATGTAGCTACGACCACAGAAGACAACCCTGTGACCTTTAGTGTAACGGGCAATGATACGGATGTAGATGGAACGATCGATGGAACGAGTGTGGACCTTGATCCGATTACACCGGGGGTTCAGGCCACTTTTACAGTGAACGGACAAGGAACATATACGGCTTCCAATACAGGTACGGTAACTTTCACTCCTGTGCTTAACTATAATGGAACGGCCACCCCAGTCAATTATGTGGTTAAGGATAATAGCGGTTCATTGAGCAATAGTGCGACCATTACTGTCACGGTTACCCCAGTAAATGATGCTCCATCTTTCGTAAAAGGCGCAAATCAGGCTATACTTACAACAGCAGGAGCCCAGACAGTTACAGGCTGGGCAACCTCTTTAAGTAAGGGCCCCGCAGATGAAGCAGTTCAGACTCTTACTTTTACCGTTACCAATGCTAATAATGCTTTGTTTAGCACTCAACCGGCTATTAGTTCAGCAGGAGTACTGACCTATACCCCATCTGGTACTGCCGGTACGACCACAGTTACTGTTGTATTAAAGGATAGCGGTGGTACAGCAAATGGGGGAGTCGATACCTACACTACCCAAACTTTTACCATTACAATTACTGCACCGGCTGCTGGCAATACTCCACCAGTTGTGGATGTAATACCGAAAGTCGGAATAAAAGATACTCCGGTTCCATTTACTGTTGCAGATTTTACCGGTAAGTATACCGATGGTGATAGCAACCCTTTGAATAAGATTAAAATTGTGACTTTGCCTCCAAGTGGTTTATTGAAACTGGATGGAGTAAATATCACAGCAGGACAGGAAATTCCTGTAGCTGATCTGGCAAAAATCACATTTGTTCCGGCAAGCGGATTCACAGGCGGACCGGTTACTTTCCAGTGGAATGGTTCCGATGGAACAGACTATGCAGTTACTCCTAAGGATGTAAATATCAATATATCCGCAACTAATGCTCCGCCTGTAGCTGTGGCTGATGCTTATAGTACAGTTAAAGGAGGAACACTAACAGTTTCAGCGCCGGGTGTTCTAAACAATGATTCAGATCCCGATGCTAACCCAATTACTTCAATCATGGTAGCTGGCCCGGCGAATGGTACATTAACTTTAAATCCTAACGGCTCATTTACTTATGTTCATAATAACGGAACTTCAACTTCCGATAGTTTTACATATAAGGTTAATGATGGGATTGTTGATGGGAATACAGTAACAGTAACAATCACGATTAATGCTTCCAATACGCCTCCTGTTATAGTAGATATACCAAAGACAGGAGTTATTGATCAGCCGGTCACGTTTACTGCTGGTGATTTCACGAGTAAGTTTACTGATCCGAACGGTGACGCATTGAATAAAATACGGATTGTTACTTTACCACCTAGCGGCACATTGAGACTAAATGGTATTCCAATTACCGTGGGACAGGAAATACCTGCAGCAGATCTCCCTAATATAACATTTGTACCTCCGGCAGGATTTTCGGGTGGCCCGATTTCATTCCAGTGGAATGGTTCTGATGGTACAGATTATGCAACAGTGCCTAAAAATGTCAATATAACGATTGATCCAACTTCTATTTCTATTAGTGTAACCGAGGTATGTATAGGTGATGTGCCATGGGTGCAGTATACAATTACGGGTCAGGGCTTTACCCCGGCTGCAAACAGTGCGACAATCCGATGGAAGAAGATGGACGGTACAGTGGTCAGAGAATTGACTAATCAGGCACTTACTGGTCAGTTACTATGGCCTGGAGCTGCTGTTGATGCAAATGGTATCCCTACTGCATGGCCGGGTTGGAATTTTACGGGTGGACAATGGGTTCAGATTTCAGATGGACTTCGTCCTCAGATGCGTTTACACATCAGTATAAATCCTGAAACAGAGGTGATAGTTAATTACCCTCCTGCTACGCCTTTCTGTTCTGCCAATCCAAACAGACCACCGGTAGTAAGTAATATTACCAAGAGCAGTACCGGATTTTTACCGATACCATTTACCGTTACCGATTTTACAAGTAAGTACACTGACCCTGACGGAGATCCTTTAGTTAAGGTCAGAATCCAAACCTTACCTCCTAATGGAGTTCTGAAATTGAATGGTATTCCTGTTACGATAAACCAGGAGATTCCGGTTGCAGATCTTGCAAAACTGACATTTGAGCCTGCACTGAACTGGAGTGGAACAACTAATTTTACATGGAATGGTTCTGACGGCGACTTATATGCTACAAGTCCGGCAAATACAGCCCTTACAGTTATCGCACCAAGTGATCCTAATGCCAAGATTGGTTTGGCCAAGAATCTGGCTTCTGTAACTCCGGCTTTGAATGGTACTTATGATGTTAAGTTTGTCTTTACAGTAGTTAATTTTGGTCCAAATGGCTTAGAGAATATAAGCATAAAGGATAATATAGCCTTGGCTTTTGGAGGCACAGAAGTAACAGTTAAGACAGTTACAGCCTTTGGAAATCTGAAAGCAAATTCTTCTTTCGGGCTTACAAATACTGAACTTTTATTACCAAGCAGCCGACTGTTAGCCGGAGAGGAGGCAAAAGTTGAATTACTGATAAATGTCAAGCTCTTGTTAACATCAGGTGTTTTTCAAAACACGGCTACTGCAGAAGCAATTTCTTCTCTAACCGGGTTTAAAGTAACAGATGTTTCAACTAACGGACTAAGACCCGATCCTAATTCAACGGGTGATGTTAGTCCTTCAGAGACAACGCCTATCAAACTTGATCCATTGCCTACCTATGTTCCTGCAGGCTTCTCTCCTAATGGAGACGGTATGAACGATAAGTTTGTGGTCCAGAATGCTAATGGTAAGCATGTATCTCTTGAAATGTACAACAGATGGGGTAACCGTGTTTATAAATCTGATGATTATAAGAATGATTGGGGAGGAGAGGTTACCGAAGGGTTTTTCCTCGGCAGGGACATTCCTGATGGCACTTATTATTACATTATCATAATTGATAAGAAAGATAAATACGCGGGCTTTATTACTGTGAACAGGTAATTAAATGAGAATATTAACAGTAATGATGCGCAAAATATTTATAGGAGTAATAGTTAATGTAGTTTTGTTATTACAAGTTGGTGAAGGTTTTGCACAACAAAATGCATTATTTTCACAATATATGTTTAACACCCTGGCATTCAATCCTGCATATGCGGGAAGCAGAAACGTTGCAGCGGCTACAGCACTCTACAGAAATCAATGGGTAGGTATTGAAGGTGCACCTCAAACCGGAACATTCACCATGGATGCACCTTTTGCTAATGAACGTTTAGGCTTGGGAATACAGCTGATGAGTGACAAAGTTGGAATTACAAAAACAACAGGAATTGTTTTAAGCGGTGCTTACCGGATTCCAATGAATGAGGGAAGTCTGTCATTTGGTTTGCAGGGAAGTATGAATAATTATTTTGCCGGTTTCTCAAATGTTAATCTTGATCCTTCCGGGCCGGTTCCGGATATGGCATTTGCCACGGATATAAATAAAACATTGTATAATTTTGGTGCAGGAACTTATTATCGAAACAGTAGATTTTATGCGGGGCTATCCATTCAGGATTTCGTTAGAAACCGACTGAATTTTAACGATATTAATGCAGGGGATGTAACTGCAAGACAATCTGCGCATGCTTACCTTGCAACAGGTTATGTTTTTCCATTAGGCTTTGACTTTAATCTCAAAACCTCTGTACTTGTTAAGGGGGTTAAGGGAGCTCCTGTTCAGGGCGACCTTAATGCGACACTTTGGATAAAAGAAGTGCTTGCAATTGGAGCTGAATATCGTACCAGTGCTGATATATCTGCAATGATGGAAGTTAGGGTTAGTCCCAGGGTGAGTTTAGGTTATGCCTATGATAAAAGCATAACAAGTTTAAGAACATATAATTCCGGAAGTCATGAGTTTATGTTGAGGTACGAATTTTCATTTGACCGTGACAGAGTACTATCACCCAGATATTTTTAATATATAGGATTTAAGATATGCAATTAAGGAAACCATTAACGATCATTTGCTTATCAGTTCTGCTGTTCATTGCTGTGCCATTTGCAGATGCACAGCAGGTTGATAATAGCCCCTTGTTACGGAAAGCCATAATTGAATATCAATCCCTGCGTTTTGCAGATGCTATAAAGGAACTCAAAAAGGTTTTAGAGAAAGATCCTGAGAATGTTTCTGCTCAGGAGATGATGGCAGGTAGTAACCGTAATATTAAAGACTATGATGAAGCGGTCTATTGGTATGGTGAACTCTGTAAGCTAAAAAATATTAAGCCTGAATGGGCATTGTATTATGCTGAAGCCTTAGCGAATAAGGAAAAGTATGAGCAATCTGAACAGTGGTACCGAAAATTTTTAAGTATGAAGCCCAGCGACCGGCGGGCAGATGGATTCTCAAAAGCAAATTTGAATTCCTTTTCGCAAAATGCAGGTGAATACAAGGTAACTTATTCGAGTATCAATACAGATGCCTCTGAATATTCCCCAATGTACTACAAAGACGGGCTAATCTTTGTTAGTAACCGTGCTCAAAAGACCAGATTTGTTTTTCAATGGGACCGGACTTCATATTCAGACCTGTATATTTTTGATCAGCTGGCAGATATCACTGAAGCTGATCCGGACAGTGTGAGTAAATCAGATAAGCCATCTAAGCCTGCTAAATACATTGCATCCAATACAGACACTGAACGCTCTATCTTATCATTATTTGCTTCAAACAAAGCTGAAAGTGGTGAAGCCAGCCCTGAGCCTTATTTACTCAGAGGAAAGGTTAAGAGCAGCTTTCACGAAGGTCCTTCGGTTCTTTTGCCTGAAGGAAGTCTCTTGTTTACAAGGAACAATTATGTGGGAGGAAAGGCTTCAAGAAGTAATAATGGAGTTAATAAATTAAAGCTCTATACAGCTTCAGGTCCGGGATGGAATAAAATTACACCATTCCCATACAATAATAACGAATACTCAACCGGTCATCCGGCACTTTCTCAGGATGGTAGAATATTGATTTTCGCTTCAGATATGCCAAGAGGATTTGGCGGAACAGATCTATACTATTGTGTTCGTACCGGAGATGGAAAGAAATGGGGAAGACCAACCAATTTAGGTCCTAAGATTAATACAGAAGGCAATGAGCAGTTTCCATTTCTTCATAAAGACGGCAAACTTTACTTTTCCTCTACAGGACATCCGGGTTTAGGCGGACTTGATGTTTTTGAAGTGGTATTGAAAGATTTGAAAGCAGTTGGTAGTCCTAAAAATATGGGTACTGATATTAATTCTTCTTCTGATGATTTTGGTTTCATTATGGATGAATCTGCTAAAAATGGTTTTTTTAGTTCAAACAGAAGAGGCAATGATGATATCTATCAGTTCACCCGCATGGTCTATACGGTTGTTCTTAAGGGTAAAGTAATTGATGGAGGTACAAATGCCCCTCTTCCGGGAACCAGAGTAATTTTGCGCAATAACGGTTTAACTGATACTCTTGTGGCAAATAACACTGGGGAGTTTACCAGAGTACTTTCAAAGGAGACGGATTATGAATTAAGTGGTAGCCGGATAACTTATGTAAGTCGTCAAAGCTTCCTGAGTACGGTTGGCATTACAAGTGATTCAACAATTAATGTCCTTGTTAAATTGAATAGGGCAGAGAATATGCAGCAATGGGTGAGCGACAACTGTGAGACATTAAAGAAAACATTCAGTCTGGATAATATTTATTATGATCTCGATCAGGCAGAAATCCGTCCTGATGCGATCCCAACACTAGATAAAATTGCAATAATCATGCAGAAGAATCCTGAGATTAGTATTATTTCTGCTAGTCATACTGATAGTAGAGCTACCGACAACTATAACAGACAGCTGTCATTGAGAAGGGGAGAAGCTGCACGTTCTTATTTGATTTCTAAAGGGATAGATGGCAGACGTATCGAAGTGAAATACTACGGTAAAAGCAGGCTGGTAAATTCATGTGTGGAAGGCGTTAACTGCCCTGAAACCGAGCAACAGATGAATAGGCGAACAGAGTTCGAGGTTATTCTAAATGATGTTAATATAACCCAGTTGAACTGTAAGGAATGAGATTGAGGCGTTTGGATGAAATGGGAAATAGGAAATAGGAAATGGGAAATGAGATGTGAGTTTGCTTATAGCTCAAAGCCCATCGCTCAAAGCAAATGAGCGTACAATAATTTGGATAATAAAAAAATATATGAAAAAGCTTCTAAATCTGATGGTTCTGGCAACATTGCTTGGATTGACATCATGCGAGAAGAAAAATACTGCTGTTGAAGGTACTGTGAGTAATATGAGTGATCTCAAAATTCCGGTGGGTTTCACCTGGGAGAACTCAAAGGATATTTATTTTGATATTACTATTACAGATAACCGTTTTAATGATGCAGTGCATGTGGTATCAATATACGATGCAGATCCGGCATTAAATGGCAAGTTGCTTTCCAAAGGTTCAGCCTCTTTGAAAGTACCTTTTGCAACTAAAGTCTACCTGCCCAACACTGTTAAAGAGGTTTTTATTGTTAAAACTGCACCCGACAATACAAGCAGTATTCAAAAGGTGGCAATTTCCGGACTTAAATTAAATGTTCAGCTTAGTGCAACCCTGAAAAATAATTTAAATACACTAGCAGGTACTGATATTATTGCAGGGATTGATGATAGTCCGACTTGTACTACCGGCTGTACGCAAACAATCACCACATCTAATACAAATATTAATGTGAATAACGGTGATTTAATATGTATCACCGGAAGTAATATTACGGTGGGCTTTAATGGAAATGGAGGAACAGTAAGAATTTGTGGCACGAATGTGACCGTACAGAATGCCTCCTTAAACAATAGTGCTTTGTTGATTATTACCAAGACAGGTTCGGCAACTTTCAGTAACCTGAATATGAATGGCTCAAATAGCACAT
>CAZGCG010000177.1:0-7352 GCA_964524205.1 uncultured Sphingobacterium sp.
CGATACCGGTTCTTCAGAATGTTTTAAAGAAGTTTGATGAATTAAGTTCCAAACCTCATCAGCAGAGTCACTGACGATACTGACCTCATTATTTTTGATCAGTATGCTGTGCTTTGGTAGAAAAAAATGAATTTTCGGGAAGTAAAGGTGATCAGGATTCTCAGATATAAGATCTTCTGTCTCATTCTTAAGGTCATAGGAAAAATAACCCGGAATATAGCCCTTGTTTCTAGTCAAATAATCTTCAAGAGCAGCAAATGAATTCTTTCCGCAATCGCTTAATTCAGCGGCCTTTCCCGCACCAATATATACCCCGAATGCCGAATAGGGATCTGAAAAATTATTTGAATCAAAATAACAGGCTGTATCGAATGAATTTGCCCAAAACAAAGCTTTTGATTTAAAAGTTTCCGGATCATCGGTATGAAAAACCTTTAACATAGATGCTTTAAATCAAATAAATACCCCGAAGTTGTCCTGATTCCTGAATTAACAAAGAGTCAGGGTTTGAACGCGATCCGGACCCACTGAAAGATATTTAATAGGTACTCCAAGATGCTTTTCAAGGTAAGTGATATAATTTTTTAATTTTTCAGGAATCTGATCAATTTCACGGATGCCTGTCAAATCTTCTTTCCATCCCGGAATAGCTTCAAATATAGGTTCTGCCTTGATTGCGTTGATATCATATGGCATATAATCAACAACTTCACCATTGTATTTGTAATGAGTACAGGCATAAATGGTCTCAAATCCGCTTAATACATCAGCCTTGGTCATCACCATCTCAGAAACACCATTTAACATGATAGCATATTTTAAGGCAGGAAGATCTATCCATCCGCAACGGCGGGGGCGACCTGTGGTAGCACCAAATTCATGTCCTATTTTCCGGAGTTCTTCACCAGTTTCATTCTCCAGCTCAGTTGGAAAAGGGCCGCTTCCTACCCGTGTGCAGTATGCTTTAAAGATACCAATCACATGGCCAATATTTTTCGGGGCTACTCCAAGTCCGGTACATGCACCGGCTGTAGTGGTATTTGATGAGGTAACAAAAGGATAGGAGCCAAAGTCTATATCAAGCATGGTACCCTGCGCACCTTCTGCCAGTACTTTTTTGCCATCCCTCAGGTATTGATTTACAAAATGCTCACTATCAACCTGTGGAATTGCTTTTAATAATTCAACTGCCTCAAAGAAGGCAGCTTCTTTTTCAGAATAATCCGGAATCTCGCCGTAATGTGATAAAATTGAACGGTGTTTGTTCACCAAACGCATATAGCGTTCGCGGAAATCAGTCAGCATGGTATCACCTACACGTAGACCATTTCTACCGGTTTTATCCATATAGGTTGGACCAATGCCTTTTAAAGTTGAACCTATTTTGCTTTCACCCATATTGCTTTCTGATGCGGCATCCAAAAGCTGATGTGTTGGCAGAATCAGATGGGCTTTACGGGCAATAACCATTTTTTTTCTTGCAACCGGGTCAAACCCATTTTTTTTAAGGTTGTCAAGCTCTCTTTTTAAGATAATAGGGTCGATAACCACACCATTCCCAATGAGATTCATCGCTTTATCGTTGAATATTCCTGAAGGAATAGTATTCAGCACATATTTCTGATTGTCAAACTCCAAAGTATGACCGGCATTTGGACCACCCTGAAAACGGGCGATCAAGTCATATTCCGGACTTAAGACATCAACAATTTTTCCTTTTCCTTCGTCGCCCCACTGGAGGCCTAGCAATACGTCAACAGTCATGATTTAAAATAGGGGAGTATTAGGTATGTTTAGATTAACTTTTATTAACAAATGAATCGCAATGCCCTTCTTTCAGGCGAGTACAATTTCCATATAAATTTAACGAATGATGTTTGATATCAAATTTAAGAATATCACCCATCATACTTTGAATCTGCTGTATTCTTGGATCACAAAACTCTACAACTTTTCCGCAATCAATGCAAATAATATGATCATGCTGCTTGTAGCCGTAGGATTTTTCGAATTGAGCCATGTTCTTACCAAACTGATGCTTGGTAACCAGATCGCAGGATACTAAAAGCTCAAGTGTATTATACACAGTGGCACGACTTACACGGTACTTCTTATTTTTCATGTGGATGTACAAAGATTCCACATCAAAATGATCGTTACGTGAATAGATTTCCTCCAGGATTGCATAGCGCTCAGGAGTCTTTCGAAGGCTTTTATTCTCCAGATAAGCCTCAAAAATTTTTATGACAAGTGCAATTGTATCTTTTCCGGGCATAGTGCGATTAAATGACGCCCAAATTTATCCAAAAAATAAGAATATTCAGCATTTAATTCAGGAGGCCTTCACCATATCTTCGTCATGAGAGTCAAATCGGGTCACAGAGCTTACTCCAACCACTTCCTTAAGTTTTAGAATGAGGTTATCCAGGTGCTTTGTGTTGTTTACATATACCATAATCGAGCCTTCAAAAATGCCATCATCAGTATCCACAGTAATTGAACGCATATTGACTTTGAAATCACTGGATATTACTGTTGTGATCTTATTGATCAATCCGACATCATCAATACCGGTTATATGAAGCCCTGTTAAAAATGCGAGTTCCTTTTGTGAATTCCATTTGGCTTTGACAATTCTGTATCCGTAGTTTGCCATTAATTTGGCAGCATTCGGACAGTTGGTACGATGGATCTTGATTCCATCACCTACAGTTACAAAGCCAAAAACATCATCCCCGGGAATCGGGTTGCAACAAGCAGAAAGTTTATAATCCAGTTTCTGAAGGTCTTCACCAATTAATAAAGTATCACTGTCGTCTCCCTTTACTTTCTTGTTAAATTGCTCATTTGGGACAAATTCAATTTTTTCAGGCTTATTTTCGACGATTTTTTCAGAAGCAACGAACTCTTTAAGTTGTTTAACATCAATTTTACCCTGAGCAACATTGTAAAAGAGATCCAGCGTTGATGAAAGCTTAAAAAAGTAAGAAAGCTTGTATAGATTATCTGAATTGTAAGTGACTTTTAATGATTTAAGTTTCCGCTCAAGGATTTCTTTACCATTCTCAGCGATTTTACGTTTTTCCTCTTTTAAAGAGGATTTTATCTTTGATTTAGCCTTTGCAGTAACAACAAAATTTAGCCAGTCTTCTTTGGGCGACTGTTTGCTGGAAGTTATAATCTCAACCTGATCACCATTTTGTAGTTTATAAGAGAGAGGTACCAGTTTGTGATTCACTTTCGCACCGATACAGCTTGCGCCGATATCCGTATGGATCTCAAATGCAAAATCAAGAGCCGTTGCATTCACCGGCAACTGAATTAATGAACCTTTTGGAGTAAAAATGAAGATCTCATCAGAAAAGAGGTTCATTTTAAAATCATCCAGAAAGTCAAGAGCATTTGCCTCCGGATTGCTAAGCAGTTCCCTCACTTTATGAATCCATTGGTCGAGTCCGCTGTCATTATTAGGTTCTTCCTTATATTTCCAGTGTGCTGCAAACCCCTTCTCTGCAATCTCATTCATTCGTGTTGTACGGATCTGAACCTCAACCCATTGGCCCCGGGGGCCCATTACAGTTGTGTGTAATGATTCGTAGCCATTAGCTCTTGGTGAGGAGATCCAGTCCCGAAGCCTGTCAGGGTTTGGGTGATATAAGTCGGTAACTATGGAATAGGCTTTCCAACAATCAGATTTTTCATTTTCGGGCTTGCTATTCAGGATTATTCGTATCGCAAAGAGATCATATACCTCGTCAAAAGGAATATTCTTTTTGCGCATCTTTGTCCAGATGGAATGAATTGATTTTGGCCTGCCATACACATCCGCATCAAGTCCCTGTTCATTTAATATATCCTTAATCGGACTAATAAAATCTGTAATAAAGTTCTCCCTTTCGGCTTTCTTCTCATTTAGCTGCTGGGCAATGAACTTATAAGTTACAGGCTCCATGTATTTCATGGAAAGATCTTCAAGCTCTGATTTCAAGGTATAAAGACCCAAGCGGTGTGCTAAAGGAGCGTAGAGATATACTGTTTCTGAAGAGATTTTTAACTGCTTATCCCTCGGCATGAATTCCATCGTCCGCATATTATGCAGCCGGTCAGCGAGTTTGATTAGGATCACTCTGACGTCATCAGCCAGAGTAAGCAGCATTTTTCTGAAGTTTTCAGCCTGCAGAGAACTGTTATAATCGAAAACACCGGATATTTTGGTTAATCCGTCGATAATTTTGGTTACTTTCTTTCCAAACTCACGTTCAATATCATCAAGGGTAATGTCGGTATCTTCTACAACATCATGTAAGAGTGCACATACAATGGATGTGGTTCCAAGACCAATTTCTTCGGCTGCAATTTGCGCAACTGCTATAGGATGGTATATATAAGGCTCACCGGATTTGCGTCGCATATTCTGATGGCTTTCAAGGGCCATATCAAACGCAAGCCGGATCATGCGTTTATCGCCTTTTTGCATAGTCGATTTACACGCTCGCAGTAAAGCCCGGTACCGCTTGAGTATTTCCTTCTTTTCAGCCTCCAGATCGATTACAATTTCTTTCATTTTGTCATGCAATAGCTATATTTTAAAGCTTTGAGTGTATTTGCCGGGTTACATTACGTAACTTTAAGTATTAATATATACAAAATTTAGCTGTAAATTTGCAGATCATAAATTTATGAAATTTTTAAGGCTATCGGTAATTATTTGTGTGGTTTTGATGTCAAAAATGACATATGCCCAGTATAAAAATGACCCGACCATAAAAGGGCCGAAAGATACCATCAGAGTTTCAATTACAAATGTGGACAATGAATTGATCCCCTGGATCGTTATACCTGAAGTTACCGTTATTGATACCCGTCTCTTCAGATCACCTGAAGAAAAGGCTAAGTTTAACCGATTGAGGTATAATGTGTTAAAGGTTTTACCTTATGCAATGTATGCCCGACGTAAGTATCAGGAATTGCAAATGAATCTGGCTAACGTAAAGAGCAGAAAGGAAAAGCGGATAATGATTAAGTCATTTGAAGGAGAAATTAAAGATATGTTTAACCGCGAGGTAAAAAACCTGACCATTACACAGGGTGGAATATTGATCAAGTTAATTGACAGGGAAACCGGTACCAGCAGCTATGACCTGCTAAAGGATATGAAAGGTGGAATCACTGCCTTTTTCTACCAATCTATAGCGAGGATTTTTGGCAATAATCTTAAAAACACCTATGATCCTCAGGAAGACAGGGATATTGAAGCCATCATTCAGTCTTCAGGATATTACTCATATAGTTATCTATGAATCAAAAGTCGATTTACCAGTTCACTGTTCAAAAACTGAATGGTGAGCATATGAGTTTAGGTATTTATGAAGGTAAGGTATTGCTTTTGGTAAATATAGCTTCCGAATGTGGTTTTACACCACAGCTTAAGGAACTCGAAAGCCTTCGTAAGGATTATCAGGGTGAAGACTTTGAAATTCTGGCTTTCCCATCCAATGATTTTGGTGGACAGGAACCTCTGGAAGGTTTTGCTTTAGGTGATTTTTGTGAAAAGAATTATGGGGTAAGCTTCCCGGTTTTTGAAAAGATTCGGGTTAGAGGTGACTATGCTCATCCTTTGTATAAATTCCTCTCAGATAAGAAACTAAACGGTAATGTTGGTGCATCACCAAGATGGAATTTTCATAAATATCTTATTAATACCAAAGGCGAAACAGTAGATTTTTTTTACCCATTCACCAAACCCAATTCATCAAGAATTAAAAAGAGAATCAACAAATTATTGATTACAGAGAAATTATGAAATTAGATCTGCTGGTTTTTGCGGCACATCCTGATGATGCAGAACTCGGGTGTTCCGGAACCATTTTGAAATATATAGCAGCCGGCAAAAAAGTTGGCATTGTCGACTTAACGCGTGGCGAATTAGGTACCCGTGGGACCGCTGAAACCCGTGATGCAGAAACAGCAGAATCCACGCGGATTCTTGGCTTACATATCCGGGAGAATTTGGGAATGAGAGATGGATTTTTTCAAAATGATGAGGAACATCAGTTAAGGATCATTCAGATGATCAGGAAATATACTCCCGAGATAGTCCTCAGCAATGCCCTGCATGACCGGCATCCTGACCATGGAAAAGGAGGAGATTTGGTCAATGATGCTTTTTTTCTTGCCGGACTTCCAAAAATAAAAACAGAGATAGATGGGAAGGATCAGAATGCATTCAGACCCCGTTTATTGCTTCAGTATATACAAGACAGGTACATTCAGCCAGATATTTTGGTGGATGTGAGTGATTTCTGGGATAAAAAAATGGAATGTATACGGGCCTTCAAAACTCAGTTTTTTGATCCGGAAAGTGATGAAGCAGAAACCTATATTTCTTCACCTTCTTTTCTGAAAGTGATCGAGGCCCGATCCCGCGAATTGGGTAAGGCTATTGGTGCTGAGTATGCAGAGGGATTTACAAGCAGGAAGCTTCTGGGAATTGATAATATATTCGATCTTAGGTAAAAGCTTACTTAGAATTGATAAAATGCCCGGGGGAGGTTTCCACCGGGCATTTTTATATTTTACAAAGAAGGAACAATACTCTCCAGTATCTCTAATCCTTCATCAATATGTTTCTCTTCAATAATCAATGCAGGCCTGAATCTTATTGATTTTTCACCGCAGCCAAGAAACATTACATTTTTTTTCATTCCTGCAGTGATGAACCTGTCGCGCATACCCTTATTCTGAAAATCAAATGCAGTGAGTAAACCCCGGCCCCTGACATTGGAGATTTTATCATGCTTTTCTGAGATCTTACGCAGACGTTCCTGTAAATAGTTGCCGGTGATGCTGGCATTACTGAGTAAATTATCTTCTTCAATGATTTCAAGAATTCGCGTAGACCTTACCATGTCCACCAGATTTCCACCCCAGGTTGAATTAATCCGGGAGGGTACTCTGAATACATTGCTCTCAATTTCATCAACTTTATTTCCAACAAGAATTCCGCAGACCTGCATTTTCTTGCCAAATGCCAGGATATCAGGACGAGCCTTAACTCCAAAATGCTCATGAGCCCAGAATTTTCCTGAAAGACCTACACCCGTCTGAACCTCATCATAGATTAAAAAGCATTCGTTTTCATCTGCAATCAGTCTTAATTGCTCAAGAAACTCCTGCCGAACATGATTGTCGCCACCTTCTGATTGAATAGGTTCGATGATAATGGCACAAATATCATCTTTGTTATCAATAAAAGCCTGCCGGATCTGAGCCAGAGAAAGGGCTTCTCTTTTCTTCAGATCTTCATAGCCCTCATCTGAAAACGGAAAATGAATGGAGGGAACAGTCACCCT
>CAZGCG010000178.1:0-7320 GCA_964524205.1 uncultured Sphingobacterium sp.
GTACTGATCGCCTTTATTAGTTTGTATGGATATTTCCTTTTTAAGAAAATATCAATCCGGGTATCCAGAGAAACTTTTTTGAAACTATTCTTTACTGGGGCAATTGTAGCATCGCACTGGATTCTGTTTTTTCAATCAATCAAAATGTCTACTGTTTCAGTAGCTCTGGTAAGTCTTTCATCCCTCACCCTGTTCACAGCGATATTAGAACCTTTGTTAAAAAGACAAAAAATATCAGGCCTCGAAATATTCACCGGCCTGATGATTATCTCCGGAATCTATATGATTTTTAAGTTTGAATCGCGTTATTCTATGGGAATTATCAGCGGTTTGTTAAGTGCTTTATGTGCCAGTATATTCTCAATCATAAATTCTAAACAAATCCAAAATCGTCCTGCACCGATTATAAGCTTCTATGAGCTCATTGGAGCGTGGGTGTGGGTTTCTCTCTATTTAATAATTTCAGAAGGCCTGAAGGCTCCTGTGAGCCTCAATCCTTCTGATCTGTTCTTTTTATTGATCCTTGGAACCGTTTGTACCTCACTTGCCTACGTTGCAGGGGTGGCTGTCATGAAAGAATTATCCGCATTCAGGGTTGCACTCATCACGAATCTGGAACCTGTATACGGCATTATTCTGGCCTTCATGTTCTTTGGAAAGAAGGAACAAATGACTCCGGGATTTTATGCCGGAGCAATAATTGTACTCGGTACAATCTTCCTTTATCCCTATTTAAAAAACTTAAAAAGAAAGCCAATTTCCAAAACCCCTATCGGGTAGGGGAGGAGTTTTTTACACTAAGTCCATTTTAAAATGGGATCTGATCGTTAAAAACAATGTTGCTTTATAACATAGATATTTGCAGAATTTAGTCTAAGTCTTTTATGAAGGATTTGGAACAGAAGCGATGCGAATTTGCTTTTATTACAAGCCACAATAATTCCTTTAGGGATGCAGTATTGGGTCTTAAGAAAATCATGCATTAAGGCGAAATACCACCTCATGAAAAAAGAAGGCTGAGTTAAATAACACGAAAAATATAGAGCTTCTTAATAGCTTTAAAAATGGGGCGATAAAGTGCTGAATAAAATCAAAACTCCACTTCGGAATAAGTAGAATTTTAAAGTACGTTTTGATGGAAACCTGGAAGCTGTCAATTATCGTAATTCTTAATAAAGAAAATATCTAAATTCATTTTCGCCAAGGAAACAAGCATTTTTTCAATTGCGCAAAAATTCCATTAAAAAGGGCATACTTATTGATAAATTATCGAATTTTAATGAAGTAAAGACAAAAATATAATAATCATAAATAATTAATAATCAATATTTTATATTAAAATATTTAATAATAAGTTTAATTAAAAAATCATTGAGATTCATCATAAAACTAAAATCATTAGCAAAACATAAAATAGATGAAAATATCAATACTTAATTATCTATATATCAGTATATTTATATCATTTATATTATGTTTAAATATAGCTCCTGTTTTTGCCCAGATTTTTGATGCTGAACAGAACCCTCCAGGTGTAAAATGGATGCAGATCAGGACAGAAAGTTTTCAGATCATCTACCCTTCTGAGCTGGAATCTGAAGCTCAGAGAATGTCAAATACCCTGGAACATCTGATAGATGGGGTCAGTAAATCCCTTAATAAAAGACCCCGGCCAATAACGATTATTCTGCAAAATCAAGGTGTCATTTCGAATGGTTTTGTACAGCTTGCACCCCGGCGTTCGGAGTTCTACACTACCCCACCCCAGAACCTCGACTTCCAGGATTGGCTCAATGGAATGGCTATCCATGAACTCAGACATGTGGTACAATTTGATAAATTAAGCGGCGGACTGAAAGCTCCTTTATTCGAAGAATTAGCCCTTGCCATTTTCGGAATTACACTCCCTCCCTGGTTCTATGAAGGGGATGCAGTCGGTATCGAAACAGCACTGAGTCACGCTGGTCGGGGAAGGCTTCCAGACTGGGAATTAATTTTCAGAACAAATACACTAAGTACCCATCCTTACTCTTACTCAAAGAATTATTTTGGTTCACTCAGGGATCTGACACCGGGCTATTATCAATTGGGTTATTTTATGACCACGAAACTAAAAAGGGACTATGGCAAAGAAATAATCGACAGCATCATGACAAGGATTAAACGAAATCCTTTGAGACCTTACAGTCTTAGCAATTCGATAAAAAAATTCACCGGTCTTAACAGCAGGATGCTTCATGACTCTACTATTGCTGAATTGAAGTCAATTTGGCAAAGACAGTCCGCTGATCTGATACAGTTAAGTTATGCTGCAATTAACAAAAGAAAGGATTCAATACCTGCCGACTACCTGCTACCGTTAAGCACTCCCAATGGGGAGATTATTGCTCTAAGGCAAAATCTGACTCATGCGCCTGCGCTTATCATCATCGATTCTTTAGGAAGGGAGCGCATACTTCGTAAAATAGGCTATCAAACTGAATATAATTTCAGGTACGCCGCAGGAAAAATTGTATGGGATGAACTAAGATTTGACAAACGCTATGGAAAACGCTCTTACAGTGTGATCAATATTTTTGATTTAGCAACTGACCATGTTAAGCAAATCAGCCATAAAAGCCGTTTATTCTCCCCCAGCCTCTCGGCCGATTCGAAAACGATTGTGGCTGTAAAAATCAGTACATCTAACCTGTTCTCATTAATTGAGCTTAATGCTGAAAACGGAAGTATTCTCCGGGAATATCCGGTTAAAGAGGGTTTCAGCTTGCAAAATCCATCATACAATGAACATGGAGATCAAATTATCTGTGTTGTAATGAGCAAGGATGGTGCTGCCTTAATGGAATTTAAGCGGGCAGATAGAAGCAATAGAATCATCACCCCATTTCAAAGGCAACAGATTATGCGTCCGGTGTATGCAGGCAAAAATATTTTGTTCAGGGCTCATTACAAAGGCCTGAACAATATTTACTGCCTCACCCCTGAATACGAGACCATACCGCTTACTTCGGCTCCCTACGGGGCTACAAATCCATCATATGACCAGAAGAGGAACAGGGTACTGTTCAATAACTATCAGCTTAAAGGATATGATATAGTCAGCATACCCTTTGAATTACAGACTAACAAACAGGAAAGTGCTGACAAATTCATTAATTATGCATCACCACTGGTTAGTCAGGAGGCGAACGCTAATATTCTCGACTCAATCCCTCAAAAAAAATACCCGTCCAAGCCTTACAGGGAATTCAGTAATCTGCTCAATTTCCATAGTCTATCACCGATTGCTGAAAACAGCGACACTAATGATGATCTGAACATCGGTCTAAAGTTCAAATCGAACAATCAGCTAAATACCCTCGATTTGTATGGGGCTTATCAATTTAATTCGGGATTAAGGAAAAGTGAATACCTTGCCGGACTCAGTTATAAACGCTTCTATCCTATTCTTGACATTAGCTATTCAAACCGGGCAAATTTGACCTATTCCCGGCAAAATAACAGTTTGGTTCCGGTTAGCTGGCGCGAGAACATAACTGAAGCTGAAATCAGCCTCCCCTTTAAATTCAATCGTCTAAACCAGAACTACAGCATAGGTATCAGAAGTTCAAGCAGCTTCACTTCAAGGTATGAAATTCAAAATAAGCCCGGTAATTTTATTGAAAAATTGAAATTTCCGATGAAATATCAGTTTTACTTTAGCCGGAATGCCCGGCGTAGTGCCAGAGATCTTGCCCCGGGCTGGGGACAAAATTTTTCATTGTCCTATTTTCACCTCCCCTTCCAGAATTTACTGGATGGCTCACTCCTGTCATTCAGAAGTGTATTTTATACTCCCGGACTTTTAAACAATCATTCATTTCAGGCAAGCTTCAATTATCAGGAAAGCAGCGGGGCTTATGATTTTAGTGTAGAGATTCCAAGAATCAGCGGATACAGAAATTTAAGTTTAAATACCCGACTTCGAAACACTTTGTTGCTTGATTATCGTTTTCCATTATTCTATCCTGACGCCGAGTTAGGCCCAATTGCTTATATTAAAAGACTAAAGGGTGGTTTTTTCGCTGATTTTGAGAATATCGGAAAAGGAAACCCATTCAAACCACGTACTTTCGGACTCGAGTTAAGCACAGATATGAATCTTATGCGATTTATGCTTCCGAATTTTGAACTTGCCGGTAAACTGATCTTTGCGGGAGAGAGTACACGAAACAAGCCGATCTTTGAGCTTGGATTTTTATATGATTTTTAGGGACATTTGAACGATATTCAATAAGATTAAAATACTGGTACAAATTTTGAATTAAAAACTCATCAGATTTTTCTCAGACTCGCAGGACAGAGATAATTTTATTAATTTCACTTGCAATCCCGATATTCAAATAAATAAATTACTCAATTATGACCTTTAAAACTATCTTCATAATCGTTGTCACGGTACTTGTGACAATCATACTCATGAATAATACCGATGAAGTTAGTTTTTGGATTTTCGGCGATGTGAGATTATCTAAACTGGCTGTTCTTGGAGTAATGTTCGGTCTGGGCCTGATCATAGGATTCATGGCGGGAAGACCACGAAAGAAATCCCAGTCTGTTGCCTTAAACACCGCAGAATCCCTTCATGATGAAGACATTGATTATATCAAAAATGATTCTGATCAGTTGAGTGATGAGGATCGGGATTATATCAGATAGAATCAAACTGCTTTCATCATACATTCCATCACAACTCCCTTAAATGTTTTCTATTTCCTATTCCCCATTCCCTATTTCCTATTCCCCCTTTAACTCATAGTTTCCCCATCGATTATTCTATACCGATTCCCATTAAAAGGCTAATTCACAATATTATTCCTTTTTTACAAAATTCTACTTTAATAAAAAATTGTATCAAGAATGTTTCATTTACTTAATTATTTATAATTTCACATTTCCTTAACACTAAACCAATTAAATTATGAAACAAATCTCTACTCTATTATTTTTACCCATTTTATTGTTTCTAAGCCTGAGCGTCAATGCACAGGTTAGGGAGATAAATGGTAAAGTTACCATCGCCGAAGACGGATCCAGTCTTCCGGGAGTAAGCGTAAGGGTTAAAGGTACCAGTATCGGGACTACGACAGGTCCTAACGGTAACTACCGTATTCAGGTTCCGGGTAATGAATCCACACTTGTATTCACATTCATTGGCTTTTCTGTACAAGAAGTTCTTGCCGGTACACAAAGCACAATAAATATTGCAATGAATACTGACAGCAAGCAACTTCAGGAGGTTATTGTAACTACTGGATTTGGCATTAGCCGGCAGCAAAAATCGCTGGGTTATGCTGCACAGGGAGTTAATTCTGAAGAATTGAACATAAACCGTCAGCCCAACATACTGAACGCTTTGCAGGGTAAAGTTGCAGGTGCAACCATCAGCAGTGTAGGTGGAGGCCCGGGTCAGGGTGCAAACATCCGGATCAGGGGTATCAACTCTATTGATGCATCCGCATCAAACGACCCGCTGTATGTAATTGACGGAGTACAGATTGATAACTCCACATCTACCCAGGGTGCAGGATCAGGAGCAAATGTACGTTCGGTAGGAAACAGGGTATCTGATGTAAATCCGGATGATATCGAGACGATTAATATTCTTAAGGGAGGTGCTGCAACAGCAATGTACGGTCTGAGAGGATCAAACGGTGTTGTTCTAATCACTACAAAAAAAGGAAAAGGAAATGAAGTCAGAACCAATTTCTCAAGTACCTATGGTTTTGAAAATATCAACAAAACTCCCGCCATTCAGAAAGAATATACCGCAGGTATTTTAGGTGTCTATACTCCAATAGGGCTTGGTCCGGCCTGGGGACCGACCATTGCAGAAGCAAAGGTTCTTGACCCGACTCACCCTGATTTTATTTACGAAAATTATAAAAATGCATTTGATACCGGCAGCCAGCTTAGAAACTCCGTTTCAGTTACGGGCGGTTCTGATGCTGTGAAGTTCTTTTCGTCGGTATCTCAGTTTAATCATGATGGTATGCTTCCATTTACAGATTATCAAAATCTGTCTGCAAGGTTAAACACTGATATAAAAATTAGTCCAAAGGTTATTGCCGGGGTGAATATGAGCTACAACAATTCTGGAGGTTATCGTTTTGATGCCGATCGTTTTGGCGAGAGTTTGACTTATTACTCAGGTCGCTGGGATGTTAGGGACTATATTAATCCAAACGGAACACAAAATTTCAAGGGAACCAATAATCCAATTTTCGGAGCGGCCACAAACAGATTGAAAGATAATGTAAACCGCTTTATTGCCGGAGCAAATGTTGGTTACTCCCCTACCTCCTGGTTAAATTTCAATTATCGTATGGGTGTTGATACCTATACCGATGCACGTAAACGTACTGCACCTGGAAGATTAGGTATCCCCGGAGAAGCAGTTTATGATAACGCCGATGGTTTTGTAGGCGAATACCTAACTCAATATCGCGCGATCAACTCTACCTTCCTGGCAACTGCTTCAAAACAAATCACTAAAGACATCAATGGCACATTGAGATTAGGCTATGAATTGTATGACAGAAGTACAAAGGATAATGGTGTTTTGGGTAGTGTTTTGAGCATTTACAACGATTTTAGATTGATGAATGCAAAAACACTGGAGGTATCACAGGGATTGACCGAATATCGTTCAAATGGATTCTTTGGTGAAGCCACATTCGACTATAAAAATTACCTTTTCTTAACCTTGACAGGAAGAAATGATATTACCTCAACCCTATCTGCAGATAACAGATCATTCTTTTATCCCTCAGCAAGTTTAAGTTATGTATTCTCTGACAACATCAAACTACCTGCATTTATTGGTCAGAGTAAATTAAGATTGTCCTATGCCCAAATTGGTAAGGATGCCGCGCCTTATTCAACTTCATCCGGTTTCTCAAACTATACAGGACTGCCTGTAGGTACAACAGGGCTGACAATGTCTTCAAACCTTGGGGATATCAATTTAAGACCTGAGTTTACAGACACCTACGAAGCAGGACTTGAAATGGCATTTCTTAAAAATCGTCTGAGTTTTGACTTTACCTATTATTACTCTTTAAGTAAGGATCAGATCACCAAGGCTCAGATATCTTCAACAACTGGTTATGTTACCGCTTCAATCAATGCAGGTACTATCCGAAATAAAGGTATTGAGCTTGTTTTAGGTGGAACACCAATCCAAACTAAGAATTTCACATGGGATGCATCGCTTAATTTTTCTGCAAACAGAAATAAAGTAATCAGCCTTAAGGAAGGTTTAACCGAGATTATTTATGG
>CAZGCG010000179.1:0-7302 GCA_964524205.1 uncultured Sphingobacterium sp.
TGAGATAGATATTATTGCAGAACGGGACAATCGTAAAATCTTACTGGAATGTAAATTCCATAGCGACCAGCGTCGTTTTTGCGATGTAAAAGTGCCACTCTACATCCATTCGAGATTCATGGATGTTGAACAGGAACTTAAAAAGAAATCCGGGCAGAAGGACACTATATTTATTGGTGGATTGGTTACAAATACACGGTTTTCGAGTGATGCACTTAAGTACGGCCTTTGTATGGGAATGTATCTTCTAAGCTGGGATTATCCGGCAGGAAAAAGTTTGAAATCGCTGATTGACCAATCGGGTTTACACCCTTTAACCAGCTTATTAACTTTAAGTAAATTTGAAAAACAACAATTACTTGATAAAGGAATCATATTATGTAAAAACCTGATCGGCAAGGAAAAAGTCCTGAAGGAAATACAAATTTCAGAGCCCAGAATCGAAAAAATAATTTCCGAAGTGGAAGATCTCTGTAACCGAATTGCAGAATAAAGCATCAGAATTAACTTATTTTTTAATAATTCGTCCGTCTTCCATCTCTATAATCCGATGAGTACGGGCAGCAAACTCATTATCATGAGTTACGATCAGCAATGACTGATTATATACTTCCGCCAGTTCCTGAAAGATATTGAAAACAATTTCACTGTTCTTTTTATCGAGATTTCCGGTTGGCTCATCCCCCATAATTATTAAGGGATCATTGATCAGGGCACGGGCAATAGCCACGCGTTGCTTTTGCCCCCCTGAAACTTGGTTTGGTTTTTTTAAGGCCTCAGATTCTATTCCAAGAATTTTCAGTTTTTCATAGGCTCTGTGTTCCACTTCTGCTTCTGCGTACTTTCCCAATTTCAAACCCGGAAGCATCACATTTTTCAAAACAGAGAATTCATTCAACAGATAATGAAACTGAAAGACAAAGCCTATTTTCTCATTTCTAACCATCGCAAGCTCGGCTTCCTTTTTGTTCTTCATACTATCACCATCAATCAAAATATCTCCCTCATAGTCGGTATCCATTGTCGAAAGAATATACAGTAAAGTCGATTTTCCACATCCCGATTTACCGATAACGGAAACAAAATCGCCCCTGTTAACTGAAAAGCTTATCTCCTTGAGTACCTGATAGGTAACTGGATCGTGAAAGTACTTGGTAACATTTTTGGCCTCGAGAATTTTCTGATCCATATTATTTGCCCCTTATGATAATTACCGGATCGATTTTACTGGCTTTACGGGAAGGGAAGTAACCTGCTAAATAAGTCGTTACAATTGAAAAAACTGCTCCAATGACATAAAATACAGGATTATAATTAACTGGATATGTTTTTATGGTTGGCAATGAAGGTGTATTGAAAGGAACCTGATCAATCAATGCAGAAAGGCCGAAACCGAAAATCAATCCGAGAATACCTCCGAAAATACCAATGCTTAGCGCAATTGTAATAAAGATCCGGTTCACATCTTTGCCGGAAAAGCCAGTAGCCTTCAATATTGCGATTGAATCCATTTTCTCATAAATCATCATATTTAAGATATTATAAATGCCAAAGCCTGCTACAATCAGCAAAGTAATTCCTACAGAATAGGAAATTATAGTCCGGACAGAACTACCCGTTTCGAATTGAGAATTGGCTGTTTGAATATCAACTGCCTCCAGATCAAATAAATTCTGATATTCCAATGCCATTGCCGGAGCCAGATTGATATCTTTCAACTTGACCTGAATATCTGTGATATAGGAACCCGACTCTGCCAAAAGTTTCTGTGTAGTAGTTATTGAGGCATAACTTTGAGTATTGTCAATATCCTGCAATCCCGATTGAAAAAAACCTACAATTTTTAATGGCATTCTCTCTCCTCTGGATGTTGTAACCTGAATTACATCTCCTATCTCGGCAAGCATCTTCTCAGACAATCCTTTTCCAAGAATAATACTGTTAGGTGTATTTTTCAGATCCACATAATTCCCATCTGTTACGTAATTCTGGAATAAAAATAATTTATTCTCAGCTTCTACGTCTATGCCATTTATTGCACCGGCCAAATCAATAGCACCAACATTATAAAATACCTGAGTGGTAATTTTAGGTGCAATGCCGAGAATACGATCATCCTTCTTCAGATAATTCATGATTGCAGCATTGTTATAAATTTCGAGGCGCTCTTTTTTTGGCTTTACCTTACTGATAAAATTATAATGATCCCTGTATTTCTCTGAAAGGCTTACCGGTTGCTGAGCCGAAGGTTTAATCTCATTATACAAGCGGATATGGGGTGTCCGGTTAATAATTAAACCATCAAGCAGGTCATTTAAACCCGACATAAAGCTGAGCAGGCTGATAAACATCGTAATACTAAAGGTAACACCGATTGCAGCAACCAATGTCTGTTTCCAGCGGGCAAGCAATAATGAACGGGAAACGTCGGCTATCAGTTTGTAATTCATAATTCAGGCTTTTGCAACTCATCATCCGACTTGATACCGGATAGAATTTCTACCTTTTGATAATCTTTCAAGCCCGTTTTTACTACAACGGTATCCCCACCGCTTTTTATTACCAGGGAGTCTTTGAGTAAATAAGTTCTTGGGATAAGCAATGCTCCCGACTTCTCCTGAATTATTATGTTAGCTTCAAACGTGATATTCGGATAAATCTGCTCAGGCTTTTGAATAAATTCAGCCTCAACCATAAACGTTTTGTTTCTCTCATTCATCAGCGGATTGATACGGCTTACCACCGCCTCAAATACCTTCCCCTTATAACTGTCCAGATTAACTAACACCTTTTGCCCATTTCTGACCAGCAGAATATCATTCTCATCAACCTGCATCTCAAGTGTAAACTTATCTGAAGATCCAATTACGGCTACGGGGGTTTGTGGACTAACGATCTCCCCTTTCAGTTTATAAATATTATATACAATGCCATCGATTTCACTTTTTAAAGTATAATCATTGGCAAGTGTTTGAGAAATCGTAAGACTTTTCCGGGCCTGAGATGCTGCAAAATTAAGCTGCCGTTTCAGGTCATTATACCGAATTAATGCTGAATTATACGTGTTTTTTGAGTTTTGCCAGGCCAGTTCACGCTGCTCCAGGTCAACCTTCGTCCCTACTTCCTGTTCCCATAGATTTTTCTGTCTGTAAAATAGAACGGAATCATTTCGCATCTTATTCCGGGTAAATTCAATCAAGGATGCTGCTTCATTAAGTTTACCCTGATTCGCAGAAAGGGCATTATAATCAGAGAAAATCCTCGTATTTTCTGCATTCAGCTTTTGAACTTCATTTGAAATTGTCAGGATTGGATCACCCTTTTTTACTGTATCACCCTCAATAACAAAAATTTGATTAACAATTCCGCTAACTGAAGCATAAGCCTGGTACTGGTCCTGACTTTTAATTACCCCGGATGCATAAACTGATTGAGAAATAGATTCAATGGCTGGTTTAATGGTTTCGACTGAATCCTGACAGGAGAAAAGGAAGAGTGGTAACAGAGCTAAATATCTGATTTTCATCGGCATAAATTATACTTGCAAATTTACATTTAAAATAGGCATAAGAATATGATGTAAGTCTCTATTTATATCTAAAATAATAAATTCAGAACCAGAGTATTCTAAATATTACTTTCCAATTAATTCACAAGCCTTCTATTTAGTTCCAAAGGAAATACTCTATCTTCATAACAATAATAATCAAGACTTTGAAATGAACTGGATGCTTATTTTTCAGACAGTCTACCTGCTGGTTCTTGTCTTTGTTTGTTTCCGGATTATATATGATACCAGAACCAGCTCTAAAAGTCTTGCATATCTTCTGTTTGCTGTTTTTGTTCCGTTTTTGGGTATAATATTTTACTTCACGTTTGGGATAAATTACCGGAATCGGAAGATGTATAGCAAAAAGTTAACCGAAAACAGAGAATTATCCGATAAACTACGTGAAAAGATCTACCAATACTCTAAACAGACCTTTAATCTTTGTGATGCTACAGTTCAAAGTAATGAAGAACTAGCAACTTTGATTTTAAATGATACAGAAAGCCCATTAACTTCAGATAATTCAGTAAAACTGATTGTAAACGGAGAGAACAAGTTTCCTGATGTCATTGAAGCTTTAAAAAATGCAAAAAAACATATACACATAGAATACTATATTTTTGAAGATGATCATATTGGGCAGGAGATTGAGCAGATTCTGATCCAAAAAGTAAGGGAAGGAATTCATGTAAGGTTTATCTATGATGATTTTGGTAGCCGTGCCATCCGAAAAACGATGGTGCCCAGATTGATATCTGAAGGAATTGAGGCTTTCCCCTTTTTCAAAATTCACTTCATTACACTTGCCAACCGACTGAATTACAGGAATCACCGCAAAATCATTGTGGTTGATGGAATAACGGCATTTATTGGAGGAATAAATGTTTGCGATAAATATATCAATGACAAAAAACAGCCCAATAAGCTTTATTGGAGGGATACACATCTCAGAATTGACGGGCCGGGGGTACAATACCTGCAATACCTGTTCCTTTGCGACTGGAACTTTTGTGCTTCACTTAAGCTGGAACCCAATGATGAGTTTTTTCCACCATTGGATTCCATCCCTGCTAAAGGAAAGAAAATTGTTCAGATTGCGGCTAGTGGTCCGGATTCTTCGAGCCCTGTGATATTGTATGCAATTCTTCAGGCGATCAATCTTGCTACCGAAGAAATTCTAATCACCAGCCCATATTTTATGCCTAATGATAGCTTGTTGGATGCCCTCTGCATCGCCGCAATGGGAGGAGTAAAAGTGAAAATTCTGGTACCAATGAAGTCTGATTCCGGATTTGTTGACTATGCGGTAAGGTCATATTATTCGGATCTGTTAAAGGCAGGAATAGAGATATACCAGTACACTAAAGGCTTTATACACGCAAAAACAATGGTTTGCGATGCTAAAATAGCCATGGTCGGAACCGCAAATATGGACTCAAGGAGCTTTGACCTCAATTTTGAAGTTAGCGCCATTGTTTACGATAAACAAGTAGCGAATGAGTTATCTGCATTATTTTATGATGATTTGAAAGATTCTGCAATATTGAATGAAACCGAATGGGCTAAAAGATCAGGTATAAAAAAATTCATGGAAAAAGCAGTCAGACTATTTTCTCCCCTTCTGTAGTTTAATTCAAGCAATTGAGTCTTATTCAGATTTAAATTGACAGCATGATTACAATTTCCAAGCATTTCAATTTTCCCCCTTCCATATTTTAAAACGAAATTTGCAGCATACAGCAATGAAGATGGAATTTCTTAAAATCGATTATTCCAATTAACCAATAGCGCTGAAATAATGAAAAATCTGATATGGAATTAGGCCTCTATACTTTCGCTGATATGCTTCCTGATAATACGTCAAGAAGCAAAAACACCCATCAGCGTATTAATGATCTGCTTGAAGAAATTGAACTTGCCGACCAGCT
This sequence comes from uncultured Sphingobacterium sp., assembly GCA_964524205.1. GTDB lineage: Bacteria > Bacteroidota > Bacteroidia > Sphingobacteriales > Sphingobacteriaceae > Daejeonella. The sequence goes on from CAZGCG010000179.1 coordinate 5,479, forward strand.
TGGTCTGGATGTGTTCGGCATAGGTGAGCATCACCGGCCTGACTATGCAGTATCTTCTCCGGCAATTATTCTTGCAGCGGCAGCGGTCCGGACTAAAACGATCAAACTGAGCAGTGCAGTTACTGTGCTTAGCTCGGATGATCCGGTCAGGGTATTTCAGGATTTTGCAACCATTGATCAGCTCTCAGGAGGCCGGGCAGAGATTATGGTCGGTAGAGGATCCTTTATTGAATCTTATCCTTTGTTCGGGCATAGCCTGCAGGATTATGATGAACTTTTTTCAGAAAAACTTGATCTGCTCCTCCAAATCAATCAGCATGAAGTACTTACCTGGAAAGGTAAACACCGTCCTTCATTTGATAATCGCGGAATCTACCCACGCCCTTACCAGGATTCACTTCCTGTTTGGATTGCCGCCGGCGGTACACCCGCATCAGCTGTCAGAGCGGCTAAACTGGGTCTTCCTCTGGCATTGGCTATTATTGGCGGTATGCCCGAACAGTTTGTCCCTTTCATTAATCTGTACCGCCAAACTGCGGAAAAGAATGATATAAGCCCTGCCGAACTACAAATAGGAATCAACTCACATGTCTATATCGCAGATAATTCTCAGCAGGCAGCCGATGAATTATATCCATCGTATGCAACTATGATGAACCGTATCGGACAGGAACGTGGCTGGTCGCCATTAAGCCGGCAGCAATTTGAATATTCCCGATCGCCAAAAGGAGCCTTACTGGTAGGGAGCCCGCAGGAAGTAATTGATAAGATTCTGTACGAACATGAACTCTTTGGGCATACCCGTTTTCTGGCTCAGATGAGTATGGGAGATATGCCTCATAAGAACATCCTGAAATCGATTGAATTGTATGGCTCGGTGGTGGCACCGGCGGTAAGAAAGGCGCTTGGGAAATAAGGTTTATTCTATTATCGACTTACATTTTCTTTTTCTCGACTAATTCATGATATTTCAGGTACTGAGGCAGTGCGGCTGAGCCGTACCACTGAAAGAGCTCAGCATCAAGCAATTTTGACTGAACAGCCGGATCAGAGTCTACCAAAAGCCTGCCCTCTTCAAGACTTGGCGCATTTAAAATAAATATTCCGCGGTAGTTTTTGTCGTTCTTTTTCATCGGACCGGCAACGATCAATTTACCGGAATCTACCAGCCGTTTAATATTTTGGATATGACCCATAAACAGACTATCGCTGATTTTTTTCTCAGGACTATAACTACCGGTTTTGAGGATAACAAAGACATACATTTTCATGCCATAATCATCCCCACCTAGTGAATCAGCTAAAACCTTGTCATATTTTGGATTATTATTTTGCCCGAATGTAAACAAAACAGAAAACATTAAAACCACCGTAAATAATGTGCTCTTCATAATTAAAAATTTAAGATTTTTGTAAGCTCATCTAAATTTAGATTATTCAAAATAATGTAATTTCAGATCAGACCCAAATCTTATATCCTTAGATTCATTAAACCCGATCAATAATTAATTAGAAAGATATATATTATTGAATAATGAAAGAAATTAAAGCCATAATTAAAGCTTACGATGAAATGGATAAAGCCACTCAGCAAGCTGCATTGGCAACAGTTGTGCGGGTAGAAGGGTCTTCATACAGGCGAACCGGAGCACGAATGCTGGTGATGGATAATGGCACCTGGATTGGTGGTATCAGCGGTGGCTGCCTTGAAGGTGATGCCTTGAAAAGAGCCCGTCTGGCAATAAATAGCTCACGCCCTACTTTGATCACCTATGATACCAGTGAAGATGATCCGCATCAGATTGGAGTCGGACTGGGATGCAA
>CAZGCG010000180.1:0-7268 GCA_964524205.1 uncultured Sphingobacterium sp.
GTCCTCAGCCTCATGCCTGCTTCATCCTTTCAGTTAGTGATGACCTGGTGAATGAAGGCGGTATCATGGACCTTTGGGTTAGAGAAGCCAGAATATTTAAATACGGTTCAGGAGTTGGAACTAACTTCTCGGCAATCCGCGGCGAAAGCGAAAAACTTTCGGGAGGTGGTTACTCATCAGGTTTGATGTCTTTCCTGAAGATCGGTGACCGTGCTGCAGGAGCAATCAAATCAGGTGGTACTACACGCCGCGCTGCGAAAATGGTATGTCTGGATCTTGATCACCCTGAAATCGAAGGATTTGTAAACTGGAAAGTTGAAGAAGAGAAAAAAGTTGCTGCTTTAATTGCGGCAGGTTATTCTTCAGATTATGAAGGTGAAGCTTACCGTACCGTATCCGGACAGAACTCAAACAACTCAGTACGTGTTCCAAATACTTTCTTCAAAGCACTTGAAGATGGGGGTAACTGGGATCTGATCGGAAGAATCACCGGCCAGCCGGTAAAATCAATCTCTGCCGAAAAATTATGGCAGGATATTGCTTTCGCAGCATGGGCTTGCGCCGATCCGGGAATACAATACGATACTACCATCAACGAATGGCATACCTGCCCTGAAGGCGGACGTATCAATGCATCAAATCCATGTTCAGAATACATGTTCCTGGATAATACAGCCTGTAACCTGGCTTCTATTAACCTGGCGCATTTCTTCGATCCTCAAACATTAGTATTTGATGTGAAAGGTTTCGAGCATGCCTGCCGGGTATGGACTGTGGTTCTCGAAATTTCGGTATTGATGGCACAGTTCCCATCCAAAGAAGTAGCACAGTTATCTTATGATTACCGCACGCTTGGTTTAGGATATGCTAACCTTGGCTCAATGCTGATGGTTGCCGGAATTCCTTACGATAGTGATAAAGCCCGTGCAATTGGTGGTGCGATCACTGCAATCATGACCGGTACAGCTTATTCTACTTCGGCAGAAATGGCGAAGGAGCTGGGTACTTTCAAGAAATTTGAAGAGAACAAGAAGCATATGCTCAGGGTTATGCGTAACCACCGCTATGCTGCCTACAATAATGATGCTTACGAAGGACTTGAGATTGCGCCTCCGGGAATCGATCCTAAATTCTGCCCTGATTATCTATTATCAGCGGCCTGCAATTCATGGGATAAAGCTGTTGAACTAGGTGAAAAATACGGTTACCGTAATGCTCAAACCACAGTTATTGCACCTACAGGAACAATTGGTTTGGTGATGGATTGCGATACAACCGGTATCGAGCCTGATTTTGCTTTGGTTAAATTCAAAAAATTATCTGGTGGTGGCTATTTCAAGATCATTAATCAGGGAGTTCCTGCTGCATTGCGCAATCAGGGATACAAGGAGCATGAAATTGAAGCCATTGTAAATTATGCGAAAGGTGCAGCTACCCTGCAGGGTGCTCCGCATATTAACTTCGACAGCCTGGCTGCCAAAGGCTTTAATCAGGATGAACTCGAGAAAATTGACAAATCATTGCTTGCAGCCTTCGAAATTGGTTTTGTATTTAACCAGTGGAGTCTTGGTGAAGAGTGTTTAAACCGTTTGGGATTTAAATCTGAGCAATATTCTTCTCCTGATTTCAATCTTTTACGTGCTATCGGGTTTAACCGTCAGCAGATTGCAGAAGCAAATGAATACATCTGTGGTACAATGACCGTTGAAGGTGCTCCATATTTGAAAGAAGAGCATTACCCAATTTTTGACTGTGCGAATAAATGCGGTCAGAAGGGCGAACGTTATATTCATGCACATGGCCACATCAAAATGATGGCTGCAGCACAACCTTTCCTTTCAGGTGCGATCTCTAAAACTATCAACCTGCCAAATGAGGCTACGGTTGATGAAATCAAAGATTGCTATGAATTATCATGGAAACTAGCTCTGAAGGCAAATGCACTTTATCGCGACGGTTGTAAATTATCTCAGCCATTATCTACCAAATCATCCGACAGTAAGGAAGATAAGCTGGATACCGTAGAAGAGGTACTTGGCGAGGCAGCAAATGTCAGACTGAGTGATCTTACTGCTGAGCAGGTGCTTGATGCCGCCAGAGCGATCCTTGAGCGTTCAACTGATACCAAGTTCAAGCGCCAGCTATCATCTGTTGTAGAGCGTAAAAACCTGCCTGGTAAACGTGGGGGTTTCACTCAGAAAGCTGCCGTTGGCGGACAAACCGTATTCGTTCGTACCGGAGAGTATGAAGATGGAACATTGGGAGAGATTTTTGTGGATATGCACAAGGAAGGTGCAACTTTCCGCTCCCTGATGAACTGTTTCTCCATTGCAGTGTCTGTTGGTCTGCAGTACGGTGTACCACTGGAAGAGTTTGTTGATAAATTTACCTTCACCCGTTTCGAGCCATCCGGTATGGTTAGCGGACATGATAATATTAAGAGCGCAACTTCGATCGTAGATTATATGTTCAGAATGCTGGGTTATGAGTACCTGGGTCGTACAGATCTGGTGCATGTAATCACTGAGCAAAAGGCTATTGTTGGAAATCCACAAATGACTGATAATGATGTGAATCCTGATACTTCAAACTCTTTTATTGAGGCATCGGTTACAGTTTCATCAACTACCTCAAGCATTAAACTGAAGCCGGTTCTGGATATCTCAGGCGGCGGTCAGTCTGACGCACCTGCCTGTGGCAATTGCGGCCATATCATGGTGAGATCAGGTACTTGTTATAAGTGTTTGAACTGCGGAACGCAGGGGGGATGTAGTTAAGGAGAAAGGTTTAAAGACGAAAGCCCAAAGCCCTGCCTTAAAATGCAGGGCTTTTTTTGTGCGGGAATATTAGAAAATAAATGAATATTAAAACTCATAACATAAATGATGCGGAAATTGCCGAAGTGATTTCTGACGAAACCTTAATTAGCACAGCTGAAGATGGCTTAGACTTATTGGGAAACTTATACTATCAAGGTTTTGACAAGATTGTAATTCATGAAAAAAATATCACCCAAGACTTTTTTGACCTAAAGAATGGAATTGCCGGAGAAATACTTCAGAAATTTTCGAACTACCGGGTTAGCTTAGCTATCGTAGGTGACTTCTCAAAATATCCAAGTAAAAGTTTAACCGACTTTATTTATGAAAGCAACAAAGGCAAACACATAAATTTTCTAACCTCAAGCGCAGAGGCATTAAAAGCACTTTCAGAAAAATGAATTCTTTAGGATTGAAGAGGGATATATTGATCGTCCAAACTAGCCTTGTAAAAGCGTTTAGCTAATCAATACTGGATTGAATCTTGTACAGAGTTTTAATTAACATTAAACTGAAACAACTCAAATGGAATACATAAATCCCAAACAACTCTTAAGGGATCCTGAACAAGTCCCGGATGATAAATTATTTAAGCATATTCTTGACAAATCCAGTTACGAAATCCTCGGGAAGATTGCTGAAATATTGATAGAATCAGGACTTACTCTTGAATGGAGATATTATAAAGATGGAAAAGCCTGGTTGGGGAAGGTAACTAACAGGAATAAAACTATTCTATGGTTATCTGTTTGGGATGAATCGATTAAAACGAGTTTCTACTTTACTGAAAAAAGCCGTTCTGGTGTTTTAAATTTGGATATAGACAGTAGTGTTAAATCTTCCTTCGCTTTTGTAAAACCAATAGGGAAACTAATTCCCCTGGTTCTTGAAATGAAAAATGAGGAAGAATTAAAGGGGTTAAAAAGCATAATCGATTATAAGAAAAAGCTGAGATAAGCACTCAAAAGAATGAAGGAAATATTGCTAAAGGAAATTCGTCTTCTTTTAAAGGACAGCTCTGACAGTAAAATACTGGAATCATCAAGCCGATTTTTTAAAAAAGGTGAAGAGGCATTGGTTTACGGAGTGAAAAGTGCCGAAGTCAATAAGATTGGCAGGGATTTTTACAAACTGATGAAGGGATACTCAAAGCAGGAGGTTTTTGCTATTTGTGAAGAACTTTGGAAATCAAAATATCTTGAGGAAGCGATCCTTGCCTGTAAATTTTCAGAATCCCAGCATAAGCTATACGAACCATCTGACTTTAAAGTACTCGAACATTGGGTGATGGATTATGTGAATAACTGGGCAGATTGCGATACTTTGTGCAACCATACCATTGGAACATTTGTAATGATGTATCCTGAATACCTCTGTAATTTAAAGAAATGGGCTAAATCGTCCAGGCGTTGGGCTAAAAGAGCTTCTGCTGTAACACTAATCATACCAGCCCGAAAGGGAAAGTTTCTGAAAGACATTTTTGAAATAGCGGATATTCTTCTTTTAGACAAAGACGATTTGGTGCAAAAGGGCTATGGCTGGATGCTGAAGGCAGCAAGTGAAGCTCATCAAAAAGAAGTGTTTGAGTATGTTTTATCAAAAAAGGAAATAATGCCACGCACTGCATTGCGTTATGCAATTGAAAAAATGCCTGAAGAATTAAGAGCAGAAGTGATGAAAAAGTAAATCCTGCTCGGCACCAGGACATGTTCCTCTGCTGTTTGGCATGTTCCGCAGGGTATGTCGAATACATAGATAAATTGGATTTCTAATCCAAAGGGTCATGATTCAGCCATTATTGTAGAGTTATGTACGTCCTGTAGAATCTTTATAGTACCAAAGAGGTTCAAGCATAATTTCCAAACAAAAATTTCAATCTTTGCAGCGTGGAAAAGTATTTCAAAGTAATGATAGATGGCTATACAGGCTATGCAAATTACTTTTTCAATGAAATTCTAAATCCGGGCTGGCATAACTATTTTTACTGGCTGATTGCTGCTTCGCTTCTTATTTATTTGGCCGAGATTGCCTTTCCATGGCGTAAAAACCAGGCCCTCATTCGCGATCATTTCTGGCTCGATATCTTTTACCTTTTTTGGAATTACTTTCTCTTTTCCCTACTGGTTTACAATGCCATGTCGATGGTCGCCGTGCAGGCTTTTAACGATTTTTTAGGCTTATTTGGCATAAATAATCTTGTTGCCATTCAGGTAGGAAACCTGCCGGGATGGGTGCAATTGCTCATTATCTTTGTTTTACGCGATTTTATGCAGTGGGGTATTCACCGCATGTATCACCATGTTGACTGGATGTGGGAGTTTCATAAAGTGCATCATAGCACCAGAGAAATGGGCTTTGCTGCTTTACTTCGCTACCATTGGATGGAAAACATTATATATCGCACACTTGAATATATTCCCTTAGCGATGATAGGATTTGGCATCAGCGACTTCTTCATCGTCCATATTTTTACCCTGGTGGCAGGTCAGCTGGGGCATGCTAACCTGAATATCCCGCTGGGAAAATTGAAATATCTGTTTAACGGTCCGCAGATGCACCTTTGGCACCATGCCAAACACCTTCCCCCAAGCCATCCTAATGGTTTTAATTATGGAATTACGCTGAGCGTTTGGGATTTTATTTTCCGCACGAATTACTGGCCTTCAAATGATGAAAACCTGGCGGTGGGATTGCCCGATGAGGAAGGGTTTCCTGAGGATTTTATAGGCCAAAATCTGGAGCCTTTCCGGCGGATTTTTGATAAAAGTAACTCGGATTCCACTTCATCATAAATTCCAGGGGTACAAATGAGCTTTTCGCTGTTCAACATGTTCCATATGGCATGTTGAATACATAGATGATTTGGATTTTAAATCCTCAAGGGCTCATCGGTCTGTCTTGGATATCTAACGAAGCATTCCGAATATCCTGACTTTGTTTAGAAATCCGATAACGCAAACTTCAAAAATCTTTAGTTCAATCCTGAACTATTTTCCATTTGCAAAATAGTAACTTATAAATTACATTTGCATTAATGAAAGTCAGAGAAGTCATAGCTTTCAAAAATTATTTTGAAGATTTCCTGCTTGCACAGCCAATAAAAGTGCAGGACAAAATATTTAAGATAATTGAGGCTATTGAAACTCTGGAACGGGTACCTTCCAACTATCTGAAATTTATGTCCGGTACTGAAGGCCTTTACGAAGCAAGAATTCAATTGGGGTCAAACATCTGGAGGGTATTTTGTTTCTTCGATAATGACAAATTGGTGATTTTACTCAATGGATTTCAGAAGAAAACCCAAAAAACACCGAAAAACGAAATCGATAAAGCTATGCGTCTTATGACTGAATACTATTCTCAAAAATCAAAGAAAAATGGAAACTAACAGCTGGAAAGAAATTAAGGATAATGTATACGGGTCAAAGGGGACTGAACGAAGGAATGAGCTTGATAGAGATTTTGAAAGTTTCAAAATTGGAATCCTGCTACGGAAGGCCAGAGAGGATAAAAATTTAACTCAGGCGGAGTTAGCTGAAATTGTTGATAAGAAAAGGGAATACATCTCACGAATTGAGAATAACGGAAGTAACCTAACCTTAAAGACCTTGTTTGATATTGTTGAAAAAGGCTTAGGAGGAAAAGTTAAAATCTCAATTGAGCTATAATAACAAAGAAATATAAACCCTAAGTTGTACGCCATGTTCTACAGCGTATGTCGAATACATAGAAATTGGATTTATCCAAAAGGTCATAATTCGTAACTAAAGGCTTAGATTCGATTAAAAACGAGAGGTTCTACATCATTCGCATGGAATGAAAATGACCTAAACCAACCAATAAAACAAATATGTCAATATCAAAAGAAGAGGAATTAATCGGGATGCAAAAGGCTAGTGAGGCAGTAGCTTACACCTTAAAGGAAATGAGAAACTATGCTCAAGCCGGTATGACCACAAAGCAATTGGATAACTATGGAGCAGCAATACTATCAGATTTTGGTGCAAAATCTGCCCCATTTTTAACTTATCAATTTCCGGGCTACACCTGCATCAGTGTTAATAATGAGTTTTGCCATGGTATTCCATCCGACAAAAGAATACTGAAAGAGGGCGATTTAGTGAATATTGATGTTTCGGCCGAGCTTAATGGGTTTTGGTCCGACAACGGTGGTTCATTTGTCGTAGGCGAAGATATTAACCAACACCAAAAATTGATAGATGCCTCAAAGCAGATTTTACATAAGGCAATATTCAGTATAAAAGGCGGAGTTCGTATTTCAGACATCGGGCATCTGATAGAAACAGAAGCCAAAAAATATGGTTATAAAGTGATAAAAAACCTGACAGGACACGGAGTAGGAAGAAGCCTTCATGAAGAACCTGGTGAAATAGCGAATTACAGAGACCGTTTTAATCAGACAAGATTTAAAAAGAACTCTGTTGTTGC
>CAZGCG010000181.1:0-7263 GCA_964524205.1 uncultured Sphingobacterium sp.
ATGCAATGCAGAAGCTGGGGTATTCTGAACAGCGCATTCGTAAGATTCTTGGGTTAAACTGGCTTCGTGTAATACGTCAGGTCACAGAAAAAGGATGATAATAGAGATTTGAAATTTCTGGATCACTTGAAACAGAATTTTAAATTACAACATATTGTTTGAAACTATTGCAGGGCATTTTTAGCCCGATAAACTTATAAACACAGTAAAAATGAAACGTAGAAATGTTCTTAAAACCTTGTCACTTCTGCCACTGGCAGGCAGCGCCATTCCATTTAATTCGTCGCTTGCATCACCGCTTGCCGAAAATTTAACTGCTGCACCGTTCAATACGGGTAGTCCTGTTGAAGTTACATTAGAGTCGTTTTTGGATAAAAATAATATTTACAGAACCCATGGTATTGAGCCAATTATAAATTGCAGAGGTATTTTTACCATTATTGGAGGATCATTAAAACGTCCTCAAACCAAAGCTGCAATGGAAGCAGCCTCCCATAATTTTGCTCAGATGGACGAAGTGGCTGATGGTATCGGCCAGACTCTGGCTGATCTGACAGGAGCTGAATGGGGTGTAGTATCAGCCGGATGTGCAGCCGGACTAAAGCTGGTTACTGCGGCGGTAGTATCCGGGGGGGATCCTGAGAAGCTGGTTCGGATTCCGGATCTGGATGGACTCGAAAAAACTGAGGTCATCGTACCAATAACTTCCAGAAATGCTTATGATCATTCTATCAGGAATATCGGGGTTACCATGGTGAATGTTTCTACACTCGAAGAGCTGGAGAATGCAATCAATCCAAAAACAGCACTAATCTATTTGGTCAATGGCGACAGATCCTGGACGGGAGCACCAATGTCGCTGGAGAATATTTCTGCAATCGCAAAAGCAAAAAAGGTTCCCGTTTTGTTTGATGCAGCAAATGAAATTTTGACATTCCCACCAGTTCATTTAAAACGTGGTGCAAGTATAGTTGCCTACAGTGGTGGAAAGGCAATTTGCGGGCCACAATCCTGTGGATTAATTCTTGGCCAGAAGGATATTTTAATGGCTGCATGGCAGGCAAGTTCACCGCATCATGGACCATGCAGGGATAATAAGGTAGACCGTGACGAAATGTTCGGTATGGTTGCAGCAGTAAAAACCTGGAAAGAAATGGATCATGCTGCAGTTCGTAAACAATGGGATTCCTATCTGGATCATATCATTAAAAAAGTTTCGGGCATAAAAAGTGTTCAAACGATGATCCATGTTCCATCTACTATGTCAGGTCTTTCGAATGTATCTCCTGAAGTGGTTATAACCTGGGATCCTGATGTTTTAAACATTACCGGAGCTGAAATGGCTGATGAACTTGGCAAAAATAAGCCAAGAATTGCAGTTGCCAGTGGTGGTGGCAGAGGTAAGGATCCCAATATCAACGGGATCGCTGTAACTACAATTGGTATGCAGGCCGGGGAAGAGAAGATTGCTGCAGATCGTATTTATAATGTTCTGACAGCTAAAAGAAGCCCAAGATCTAAAGAGATGAAGGCTCCGGTAGCTAATCTTTCAGGCACATGGGATGTTGATGTCAAGTTTTATAACAGTGAAGGCAAACACAAATTATTCATCGAACAGGATGGAAACTGGATCAAGGGAACTCATCAGGGTGGCTTTGCTGTGAATGATATGGCAGGTTCAATTGAAGGTGATTCTGTTAAACTTCAGAGTTCTGTCAGACTGATAGGTGACTCAATAATTTATACATTTACAGGAAGCCTTTCAGGAAATACCATCACAGGTAATTTATTTATGGGTGAATACAGAAGTGCAAAATTTACAGCTACCAAAAACACTAAACCTGCACCTAAAAAACCTGTTTTCGTCCCTTCCGGTGCTCCTCTTGCAAGTTAATGGAAATTACCTAAATTGAATTTTAAACACTTAAACAAATATATAATGAATAAAAATGTAATTATAAAAATCAGAGAATACGCAAGCATCTTTGTTTTTAGCTTATGCCTGATGACTTTATCAGCTGTGCAGGCACAGGAAATTGATATGTTGATAAAAGGTGGTCATGTGATCGACCCCAAAAATAATATTAATTCAGTCATGGATGTCGCAATTAAAGATGGTAAGATCTACCGGGTTGCCGCAAACATTCCAACAACTTCTGCGAAGAGAACCGTAGATGCCAAAGGATTATATGTTTCACCCGGCTTTATTGACATGCATGTCCATGTTTTTGCAGGTGCCGAGGAACCAGGTTTTACCGGCTTTGGAATCACAAATGGCTTTGGTAGTGTTGCTCCGGATGATTTTACCTTTCGTTCAGGAGTAACCACAGTTGTTGATGCAGGTTCTGCAGGCTGGAGAGATTTCCATCAATTCAAAAAGCAGACTATAGACAACTCTCAAACCCGTGTTCTTGCATTTATCAGCATGGCCGGACATGGTATGCTGGGTACAGTCCATGCTCAGGACACTACGGACATGAATCCGGTTACAACTGCCTTTATCATGAAGGAATATCCGGACATCATTGTCGGTATTAAAGCGCATCATTATCAGGGAAATGATTTCGGTCCGGTTGATCGTGCAATTGCTACCGGAAGATTAACAAATAAGCCAATTATGGTGGATTTCGGATCAAGCACACCTAAATTATCTATTGAAGAGCTGTTTATGAAGCATTTCCGTCCTGGTGATATTTTTACCCACACCTTTTCAGGAAATGCTGCTTCAGCAGTGACTCCAAATGGTCGTGAACCAATTGTAGATGGCAATAATAAAGTAAAGCCTTTTATTTTCGAGGCTCAGAAACAAGGCAGAATCTTTGACACTGGTCATGGTGGTGGTGCTTTTGTATGGAGTACAGCTATCAATGCATTAAAGCAGGGATTTTATCCAAATACTATCAGTACTGACCTTTACAGAAACAGTAGAAATGCAGGTATGAAAGACATGGCAAATGTAATGTCCAAATTCTTAAATATGGGAATGTCTATTCAGGATGTGGTTTTACGTTCAACCTGGAATCCTGCAAATGTAATTCAGCATACTGAACTTGGGCATCTGAGTGTTGGAGCAGAAGCAGATGTTGCAGTATTCAATGTTAGAGAGGGCAAATTCGGATTTATGGATGCACGCGGTTCAGTATTTAATGGAACCAAAAAAATAGAAGCAGAGTTAACCCTTCGTGCCGGTAGAGTTGCATGGGATCTGAATGGTCTCAGCGGACCTCAATGGGATGCTGTTAACAGATAATTAATTGTATTTAAATTAAAAATCATGAGAACTATAACAGCAGGTGTTTCAGAATTTATTCAGCACAAATTTGTCCAAATTGTACATAGAATTGCCGCTGTTTTAGTTCTCATCCTGATAACAGCAACGGTTCAGGCTCAGGAAATAGATCTTCTACTGAAAGGCGGTCATGTTATTGATCCAAAGAACAATATCAACTCTAAAATGGATGTTGCCATTGTTGGAGATAAAATATTCCGTGTTGCAAAGGATATTCCGGCTAATACTTCAAAAAAGACAATTGATGTCAATGGCTTATATATAACCCCCGGAATAATTGATATGCATGCTCATGTTTTTCATGGGGCGGATGTCAATAGTATTTCTGCAAATTCTCCTGGTGGATTACAGGCAGATGCATTCTCTTTCAGAGCAGGTGTAACCACTGTAGTGGATGCGGGTTCTTCGGGATGGAGGAATTTCCCGCTTTTTAAATCGCAGGTGATTGACCGTTCTCAGACGAGGATTTTAGCTTTTTTAAATGTTGTTGGCAGGGGTATGGTAACCCGATATGATCAGCAGGATGTGACCGATATGAATCCGGAAATGAATGCTTATATGATCAAAAGATTACATCCGAATATTCTGGTTGGTATTAAGTCTGCCCATTACTGGGGTGATTTTACATCAGTGGACAAAGCAGTAGAATCAGGTAAACTGGCAAATGTTCCGGTCATCGTCGACTTCGGTGAACATTCTCCACCAAATTCTATTGAGTCTTTATTTATGGAGCATTTCAGGCCTGGCGATATATTTACACATACCTTCTCTGAACATGCAATTTCTGAAACTGCAGGTGGCCGCGAATCTATTGTTGATGTAAAAACAAGGAAGGTTAAACCCTTTGTGTTTGCAGCACAAAAAAGAGGTATTATTTTCGATGTCGGCCACGGTGCAGGAGCATTCAACTTCAATCAGGCAATTCCTGCTTTCAAACAAGGATTTATGCCAAATGTAATCAGTACAGATTTGTATAATTTGAGCATGAATGCTGCGATGAAAGATATGACTAACGTGATGTCCAAATTTCTTGCAATTGGAATGAGTCTACAGGATGTTATTTTACGATCCACTTGGAATCCTGCACAGGTGATTCAACGTAAGGAGCTAGGTCATTTGAGTGTTGGTTCTGAGGCTGATATAACTGTTTTTAACCTGAAAAAGGGAAATTTCGGTTATATGGATGTTCGGCGCACGAAAATCAACGGTACAGAAAAACTTGAAGCAGAATTGACTCTCAGAGCTGGGCGTGTAGTATGGGATTTGAATGGAATCAGTGCTCCGGAATGGCAAATGCCAGTAGTTACTAATTGATTTTTATTGAATAAAATCATAAAATTAAAGCAATATGAATAGGCTATTAAATTTAAAAGGGTCAATGCCATTAATGATTGTATTTATATTCTTTGCCTGTACCACTCAGGTTAAGGCTCAGGATATTGATCTTTTATTAAAAGGTGGCCATGTGATCGATGCAAAAAATGGTATTGATAAAAAAATGGATGTCGCCATTAAGGCTGGTAAAATATTTCGTGTTGCAGCCGATATTCCGGCAAGCTCTGCAAAAAAAGTTGTGGATGTAAGCGGTTTGATTGTTGCACCGGGGCTGATCAATATGCATACGCATGTTTATGCGGGTAGTAATCCCGGATTTACCGATGGAACTTCAAGTCAGTTGCCCGATGCCTTTGCCCCACGCGCAGGAATAACAACTGTTGTTGATGCAGGTACTTCCGGCTGGCGTACTTTTCCTGATTTTAAAGCTAAAATAATTGATAATTCAATGACCCGCGTACTTGCCTTTCTTAGTATTGCTGCAGGAGGTTATTCGGTAGATAAGGCCCAGGAAAATATCGCAGAGATGGATGTTCAAAAGACTGCTGAGACCGTCAATAAGTATCCGGATATACTGGTTGGTGTTCGTATCGGACGATATGATGGGACTGAATGGACGCCCTTTGATCGTGCATCAGAAGCTGCTAAATTAGTCAATAAGCCGCTTTTTGTAGAGTGTCATCTGCCAATGTATTCACTCGAAGATCAGTTAAACAAAATGCGTGCAGGTGATATTATTACCCATGCATTCGAGAATGTTTCTGAACGGATGACCGTGGTGGATGAGCAGGGAAAAGTGAGGCCTTTTGTATTGGCCGCTCAAAAACGGGGGGTACTTTTTGACATAGGTCATGGTGGTGGTGGATTTTGGTTTAATCAGGCAGTCCCTTCATTTAAGCAGGGTTTATGGCCAAATTCATTTGGTACTGATGAACACCGTACAAGCATGAATTCGGGTATGAAAACAATGCTGAACGTGATGTCCAAATATTTGAATATGGGAATGAGCATGCCCGATGTCATTGCCAGAGGGAGCTGGAATGCTGCCAAATCAATTAAACGTGAAGATCTGGGGAATTTGTCGGAAGGATTCGTCGCTGACATTGCTGTGTTGAGTGTCTCTAAGGGAAAGTTTGGTTTCGTAGATTCAGGAAATAACAAGATTGAAGGTGATAAGAAACTGGAGGCAGAGCTAACTGTACGGGCAGGTCGTATTATATGGGATCTTAATGGTCTTGCAGCAAATACTTATAAATAGGAAAACATAGATTTAAAACAGATAAAATGAAGCGTAGAAATGTAATCAAAGGTTTAGCGATGCTGCCTGTTGCAGGAGCAGTTCTTCCTGCACAATCAGTTCTGGGGAATTCACTTGCCGAAAGTGGATCCACAACTTTGGAGGGAGCGAAAGCCGTAACAACAACAGCCTCATTCATGGCGGACACCAATATTTTTCGTAGAATAGGTGTAGAACCGGTAATAAACTGTATGGGAACATACACGATTATTGGAGGATCAATCGAGCGTCAGGCAGTTCGTGAAGCAATGGAAGCTGCAGCGCATAACTTTGTACAATATGATGAGCTGGCTGATGGAATTGGTCAGCGCCTTGCTGATCTGACAGGAGCAGAATGGGGTATGGTTTCGGCAGGTTGTGCTGCGGGGCTTAAACATATCACCGCTGCCTGTGTTACAGGGGGTAATCCGGAAAAGCTGATCCGTATCCCTGACCTCACCGGTTTTGATAAGGATGAAGTTATTATTCCCAGATATTCACGTAACGCATATGATCACGGAATCAGGAATATTGGGGTTAAGATAGTTCATGTTTCTACTCCCGAAGAATTGGAGATGGCCATTAATCCAAAGACTGCAATGATATACCTGACCGCAGGAGCTGCTTCCGAAACAGGTCAGCCATTATCGCTGGAGGTGATCTCATCCTTTGCTAAACCAAAAAATATTCCGGTTTTAATTGATGGAGCAGCTCAAAATCTGACCATTCCACCAGTACACCTAAAGCGTGGAGCGACTCTGGTTGCATATAGTGGAGGAAAAGCTATCTGCGGGCCGCAATGCGCCGGATTAATGCTAGGTGATAAATCAATTTTGATGTCTGCATGGCAGGCAAGTTCTCCTCATCATGGTCCGGGACGGGATAATAAGGTAGGCCGTGAAGAGATGATCGGAATGATGGCGGCGGTTGAAGATTGGGTTAAAAGGGATCATGCTGCCGACTGGAAGAAATGGCTGGGTTGGCTTGATACAATTTCTAAGAAAATTGCTCCGATCGAAGGGGTTAAAACAGAAGTTTATGAACCTGCAGGCCTTTCCAATAAGTCACCTGTATTGTATGTAAGGTGGGATGCTAACAAGCTCAACATCAATAGTTTTGAGCTTGCAGAAGAATTAGGAAGAAACAAACCAAGAATTGCGCTTGCCAGTCGCGGTGAAACTGATGGTATTAGTACGGTTAGCATAACTACCGGGCAAATACAAGCAGGAGAAGAGAAAATTATAGCCGACAGGCTTTTTGAAGTTCTTTCAAAAAAACGCAGTCCAAGACCCGAAATGTCTGCTCCATCAGCAAATCTTGCCGGCCTTTGGGATTTGAACATCAAGTTTTTCAGCAGTACCAG
>CAZGCG010000182.1:0-7219 GCA_964524205.1 uncultured Sphingobacterium sp.
AAATCTTCACTTCTTTATCTTTCAGATGGCATAGTCAGAGGTGCTTACTTTCCGGGCTTTATCGACCGCTACATTATGGCCGATCTGCCCGAAGCCGGAACTGAACTGATGAAATTGCGTATGAGGGTAAAGAATACCACAAAGCTTCCAATTAAGAACCAGCCTGGGATCGATTTTCTGCTGAATAATAATTATAAAGAAGTCAGAAGGTCCAAAAGAATGATCCTGGGTTTAAAACGTGAATGGAAAGCAGAGTATAATTTTAACAGGATTAGTGGAGGACTGGGCTAATTTAATTGACAGTTGACAATGGACAGTTGACAGTTGAAATCCGATGGCTATGGGTTGGAAATGGGAAATGGGAAACGTGCATTCCCTATTCCCTATTCCCTATTTCCTATTCCCTATTCCCTATTCCCTAATTCCTATTCCCTATTTCCTATTCCCAATTCCCTCTCTACGAAATCACATATTCATTAACTCTATCCTTACTTGGCAGTGTAGTAGCCCCCATTAAGAACTCATCGACTTTTCTTGCTGCCTCACGACCTTCAGAAATTGCCCAAACTACCAGTGATTGTCCTCTTCGCATATCACCTGCAGCAAACACCTTTGCAACACTGGTCTGGTAATTTCTTTCATCGGCTTTTACATTTCCTCTTCCATCAATCTCAAGACCGGCATTTTCCACCAGTCCCGGATACTGAGGATGCAGGAATCCCATAGCTAAAAGTATCAGCTGGCAAGGAATTTCACGCTCAGAGCCACTTACTTCATTGAATTTTACCGGACGACCCAGTGCATCCAGCTCCCAGCTTACATCAGATACCAGAATCGCTCTGAGTTCTCCATTCTCATTACCCAGGAAAGATTTGGTATTGATACCCCAGAACCGCTCACAACCTTCTTCATGTGAACTGGTTGTTTTCAGAAGCATCGGATAAGTAGGCCATGGCATATTCTCTGTACGCTCTGCAGGAGGCTGGACCATTAACTCAAACTGTTTTACAGTATTTGCATGTTGTCTATTGGAAGTACCAACACAGTCAGAGCCTGTATCTCCACCACCAATCACAACCACATCTTTGCCTGTTGCAAGAATACGCTCACCTGTGAACGAAATATTACCTACGGTCTTATTTTGTTGTTTCAGAAAATCCATCGCAAAATGGATACCCTTTAAATCACGGCCGGGAATATTAAGGTTACGAGGGATCGTTGAGCCACCGGCTGCAACTACTGCATCATGCTGATCAATAAAGGCCTTCATATCTCCATCCTTACCTACCTCTACATTACAAACGAATTTTACACCCTCTTGCTCCATGATCTCGAGACGACGGTCGATAACCGACTTTTCAAGTTTAAAATCAGGAATACCATAGCGTAAAAGACCTCCGGGACGATCATCGCGTTCATATACGGTCACATTATGGCCTGCTTTGTTCAACTGAGCCGCAGCAGCTAATCCTGCAGGACCTGAGCCAATTACAGCAACATTCTTACCTGTACGTAAAATTGGTGTACTGGGCTTCACATATCCCTTAGAATAGGCTATCTCAATAATATGCCTTTCAATCTCTTCAATAGCAACCGGGGGTTTATTTATACCCAAAACACAGGCTGCTTCACAAGGTGCCGGACAAATACGTCCGGTGAACTCCGGAAAATTATTGGTAGAGTTAAGAATCAGATAAGCTTCCTCCCATTTACCCTGATAAACCGCCTCATTAAATTCAGGAATAACATTCCCCAGCGGACAGCCCGAATGACAAAACGGAACCCCGCAATTCATACATCTGGCCGCTTGTTCATTTAACTTCTCAGCCGGATATTCCTGAACGAATTCATTATAATTTTCTACCCGTTCTGTAGGGGCAATTTTCTTAGGAAGCTCCCTGTCATATTCTTTAAATCCTGTTACTTTTCCCATTATCCTGCTGATTGCTGTAATTCCTTTTGTAATAAAACCTTTTTGTACTCTTTTGGAAATACTTTGATGAATGATGAAGATTGTTGAGCCCAATCATCAAGAATGTATTTCGCTACCTGACTTTGAGTAAGCTGAACATGCTTATTCAATAGACTGAGGATTTCTTCTTCATCCTTAGGCGATAACGGATCAAGATCCACCATTTCAGTATTGCAATTTTCTACAAAAGAGTTATCTGAATCATAAACCCAGGCTATTCCTCCACTCATACCGGCAGCGAAATTCCGGCCTGTTTTGCCTAAGATTAAGGCTCTTCCTCCTGT
This sequence comes from uncultured Sphingobacterium sp., assembly GCA_964524205.1. Classification (GTDB taxonomy): domain Bacteria; phylum Bacteroidota; class Bacteroidia; order Sphingobacteriales; family Sphingobacteriaceae; genus Daejeonella. The sequence goes on from CAZGCG010000182.1 coordinate 2,257, forward strand.
CATGTATTCACAGCCATGATCACCCACACCTTCCACAACAGCAATGGCCCCTGAATTTCTTACAGCAAACCGCTCTCCAGCCTGACCTCTGACGAACAAATCACCCGATGTTGCACCATATAGCGCTACGTTACCAATGATGATATTCTCCTGCGACAGAACTTTACTTTTCTTCGAAGGATAAATAACCAATTGAGCTCCGGAAAGACCTTTTCCGACATAATCGTTCGCTTCACCACAAAGTTCAAAGGAAATACCCTTGGTACAGAAAGCACCGAAACTTTGTCCGGCAGAACCTGTAAAAGTGTAATTTATAGTATTCTGCGGAAGTCCGGCAGACTGATACTTCTTCGTGATCTCATTCGAAAGTATCGTACCCGTTGTCCGGTCTGTGTTTTTGATATTAAAGGAAGCAAATACCGGTTCTTTTGATTCAATGGCTTTTACCGCCTTTTTAACCAATTCCCAATCAAGTACGTTTTCCAGATTATGATCCTGCTTTTCACTGTTGTACAGGGTCATACCTGAAGGATTATCCATCGGATATAAAATCCCGGAAAGATCAATATTCTTCACTTTCCAATGATCCACATCATCACGCATTTTAAGGAACTGAACCCTGCCTACCATATCATTGATAGTTCTGAATCCAAGCTCTGCCATGATCTCACGTAATTCCTCTGCAATAAATCTAAACAGGTTTACAATATGCTCAGGCTTACCTGAAAACAGCTTTCTCAGTTCAGGATCCTGAGTTGCAACACCTACCGGACAGGTATTCAGATGACATTTACGCATCATGATACAACCACCTGCAACCAATGCAGCAGTCGCTACACCCCATTCTTCTGCTCCCAGAAGTGTTGCAATGGCAATGTCTTTACCTGTTTTTAACTGACCGTCGGTCTGAAGCACTACCCTGCTCCTTAATTTATTTTTAACCAGGGTTTGCTGAGCCTCAGCCAATCCGAGTTCCCATGGTAATCCCGCATGTTTTATTGAAGTAAGCGGTGATGCTCCGGTTCCACCATCATGTCCTGCAATCAGGATCACATCTGCATGGGCTTTCGCAACACCAGCTGCAATGGTACCAACACCCGCCTTCGAAACCAGCTTAACACTGATACGGGCAGCCCGGTTTGCATTTTTCAGATCGAAAATCAACTGTGCCAAATCCTCTATCGAATAAATATCATGATGAGGCGGCGGTGAAATCAATCCTACCCCCGGCGTAGCATGCCGCACTTTTGCAATCCATTCATCTACCTTATCACCAGGCAATTGACCACCTTCTCCCGGTTTAGCACCCTGTGCCATTTTGATCTGTAATTCATCAGCATTGGTCAGGTAATTGGCTGTAACCCCAAACCTTCCTGACGCAATCTGCTTAATCGCAGAGCGCATAGAGCCTCCATCTGCTAATGGTACATATCTTAATTCATCTTCACCACCTTCACCGGTATTACTTTTAGCACCAATTCTGTTCATGGCAATTGCAAGCGTACTGTGTGCCTCATGAGAAATAGAGCCAAATGACATCGCACCGGTTGCAAAACGCTTCAGAATTACTTCTACAGGCTCTACTTCACTCAAAGGCACCGGCTGACGGTGATGAGCAAAATCAAGAAGTCCGCGGATAGTATATAAAGTGTCTGTCTGTTTATTAATATGGGATGCATATTTCTTATAAACATCGTAATTATTGGTCCGGGTAGCATGCTGCAGCAAGTGTACAGTCTCCGGATTGAACAGATGCGCTTCACCCTTTCTCTTCCACTGGTAAACACCACCTTCGGGCAATAATTTTGTTTCTATCCCACGGCGTTTAAAGCCTAAGAAATGCTTACGCAAAGCCTCCTCAGCGATATCATCCAATCCCATTCCTCCGATACGGGATACCGAACCGGTGAAGTAATTATCGATCACATCCTTATTTAAACCAACGATCTCAAAGATCTGGGCACCATGGTAAGATTGTAAAGTTGATATACCCATTTTAGAGAATATCTTCAGCAAACCATCGTTAACAGATTTAATATAATTTTTATATAAATACTTAATATCCAATGAAGTATCTATTCTTTCATCAGTTTTTAGTTTATGTATTGTTGCCAGTGCGAGGTATGGATTAACCGCTGTAGCACCAAATGCGATGAGACATGCAAAATGATGAACTTCCCATACATCCCCTGCTTCAAGCATAATACCTACCGCACCGCGAAGCCCCTTTTTGATCAGGTGATGGTGAACAGCTGATACTGCAAGCAAAGATGGAATTGGGGCGTGTTCAGAATCAATAGCCCGGTCTGACAGGATCAGAACCTCAAATCCGTCATGAACAGCATCTTCTGCATATCTGCAAAGGCGCTCAAGCCCGCGCTGCAATGAACCCTGCTGACCATCAGCTTTGAAATAAGTTTGAAGTGTCTTGGCCTGAAAAGAACCGGTATCTATACTTCTGATCTTCTCAAGTTCAGTATTACTCAATACCGGATGAGGCAATGCCACACAATGACAATGCATTTCATCCTCATCAAGGATATTACCATTATTACCCATAAATCCGGCCAGGCTCATCACCAGGCGCTCCCGGATCGGATCGATCGGCGGATTGGTAACCTGTGCAAACAACTGCTTAAAATAATTAGCCAGATGCTGCGGACGATCAGAAAATACTGCTAATGGCGTATCTGTACCCATTGACCCTACTGCTTCTTTGCCGGTGAGGGCCATTGGCTTGATCAGAGTATCTATATCTTCACGAGAATAACCAAATACCTGCTGGTATTTGAAAGTTGATTCATTTGACAGTTGGGTAAAGGCAACCCTTGGCTCTGCAAGGTCTTCAAGCCTGATTTTATAGTTTTCTAACCAGGTACCATAAGGCTGCTGAGTAGTAATAGCCTTTTTGATTTCTTCATCTTCAATGATGGTGCCTTTTATGGTATCAACCACCAGCATTTTTCCGGGTTGTAAACGTCCCTTCTTGATTACTTTCGACTCATCAACAGGTAAAACCCCTGCTTCTGATGCCACAATAATTTGATTATCGTCTGTTATCACAAAACGCTGCGGACGAAGGCCATTCCGGTCGAGCGTTGCTCCGATCATGTGCCCGTCGGTAAAGGCAATAGCTGCCGGTCCGTCCCATGGTTCGATCAGCGTAGCATGATATTCGTAAAATGCTTTTGTTGCTGGATCCATCTGCTCATTTCCATCCCAGGCTTCAGGGATAAGCATCATCATTACATGTGGTAAAGAACGACCACAATGGAATAACAACTCAACAACATTATCAAGACATGCAGAATCGGATTGATTATTATCAATTACCGGCAACAGCATATCCATTTCATCCTTACTGAAAAAAGGAGATGCAAATGAGCGTATTCCCGAATAAAACCAGTTTAAGTTTCCTTTTAAAGTATTTATCTCCCCATTATGCGCAATAAACCTGAAAGGTTGTGCCAGGCGCCATGAAGGAAATGTATTGGTTGAAAAACGTGAATGGATCATCCCAAATGCAGAACTTAGCAAACTATTGTTCAGATCAGGGAAATAAATCCTAACCTGGCTGCTGGTAAACTCACCCTTGTACATGATAACATTCTGAGACAGCGATACAACATAAAACTGCTGTTCTGCTCCTGTCACAGTTTCTCTGACAAGCTTGGTAGCATAGTTCTTCAGGACATAAAGTTTTCTTTCAAAATCCTCAGGCGTATGCAATGATGCAGGTTTAGCAATGAATACCTGCTCAATATCCGGCTCTGATGAGAATGCAGCTTCACCAATGATTCCGCTGTTAATTGGAACTTTCCGGTAACCTAATATTTTAAGCCCAAGCTTATCTGCCGCCTTCCCGATCGCTCTGCGGCACTCTTCCTTAATTGTGGCTTTCTTTGGAAAGAAAAGCATCCCTACACCATAACTACCCGCCTTTTCGAGACTGATATTGAGTTTCAGAGCTTCCTGTTTAAAAAATTCATGTGGGATTTGAATTAAAATCCCTGCACCATCACCCGAATCCGGATCACAACCGCAAGCACCGCGGTGTTCCATGTTCTCTAAAATAGTAAGGGCATCACTAACAATCTTGTGAGATTTTTTCCCCTTAATATTTGCAATAAAACCAACTCCACAGGCATCGTGCTCCATTGAAGGATCATATAAACCCTGTGTTTGGTTGTCAGTATTTGTCATCTATTGAATTAAATTTATTAAGCCGCCTAAATTAATTAAAATACGCCGTTTTTACTTGATTTACAACTATTTTTATGATTAAATCAAAAAATCCTATTATCTCAATTCTAAATTGCAATATTAATAATTTTTTTGCTATTCTATTAACACTTTCGCATTTCATAATTCTATTGTTGTCCTATGGCCTGAATTTGCATTTTTTTTCTACTTTTGTGCCGGGCAAGTCTTTTACGACCAGCTCCCTTTGAACTCCCCCAGGGTGGGAACGCAGCAAGGGTAGAAGGTTGTAGCGGTGCGATAAAAGGTGCTTGCCCATTTTTTTTTCTAAATTGAGTTAATTAGCAAATGAGCTAATTAGCAAATTGCTTCCACCCATGAGCAGGCTTAAAGCTGATGAAAATCCAATCGTTTTAAAAACATTTGCTTTCGCTGTCAGTGCTGCAAAATATTGCCAGATCCTTCAAACAAATAAAAATTTCCCGCTGGCAAATCAACTTTTCAAAAGCTCTACTTCTATTGGTGCAAATGTCAGGGAAGCTCAAAATGCTGAAAGCAAGGCTGATTTTATCCATAAGTTCAAAATTGCTGTCAAGGAAGTAGACGAAACCGAGTATTGGCTTGCGTTATGTAAAGAATTATATGACCATGAGGAACTTACCAGCTTGAACGAACAGTTAACTGAAATACAAAAAATCATAAATAAAATAATTTCCACAAGCAAGAAGGCATAATTTGCTAATTTGCTAATTCACTAATTTGC
>CAZGCG010000183.1:0-7192 GCA_964524205.1 uncultured Sphingobacterium sp.
TCGGGACTGCAAATGTAGTGTCTTTTTTCGTTTAAGAAAATAATATTTGAAAATTTCTGCTTGGATTTAGTTGTGACATTAAATATTTGTTTTCATGATCTGAGGTCTAAAGGCGCAAAGGACTGAACATCAGTTTACATTGGTATAATTTTTCAGCAGTACCAGCTGGTCCCGATAGCTATCGGGACGAACCAGCGACACAAGGATTTTCTTCCTTTGCTCTACCAAAGAACTATGGTACCAGACCATACCCGTTTTGTTCGGGAAGCAAATGTTTGTCTTTTTTGGTTTAAGAAAATAATATTTGAAAATTTCTGAAAGGATTTATTTCTGGCATTAAATATTTGTTGTCATGATTTGAGGGGACTAGGTGCAAAGGACTGAACATCAGTTTACATTGGTATAATTCTTTAGCAGTACCAGCTGGTCCCGATAGCCATCGGGACGAACCAGCGACACAAGGATTTTTTCCTTTGCTCTGCCAAACAGCTATTATTCAAGCCCCTCCTCAAACATATCGATGATGACTTTTATTAATTTATCAGGCCGGTCTTCCATTTCGAATAAAAGAAATAATTGTCCATCGATACCTTCAATGGTAAGTAAAATATTTTTAAGCTCCCCATCCCCGGTAGTTATTGTTGCTTTAATTAGTGTTTTGCCCTTTTTGAATGGAATATCCCAGTTACATTCGATTGATTTTATATTACATTCTGTTTTAGATTCATCCCTGATGTTTATCGTAATCAGCAATTGGCTGATCTCAACAACCGATTTTTCAACTTCTGTTCGGGTTATATTCCCATTCCCATCCATGTGAATGGTCTTTGAAGAAGTCAGGCGTATATTTTTGCCACATTGTACATAGCCTTCATCAACTGCTGAAAACAGCAAACAGAAGGCTAAGATTAATAATTTCATAATTCATGAAGTTTAATTGTGATTAAGTTTAGACTTTAAATTTGCCAGCTGTTCTACCAAGAGATATCTGCTTATCTGCTGTAGTTGAAGATTTTTTAATTGTTTTTATTTGAATAATGCACTATTGCGTTTCAACTGAGAACAATGTTAGCCGCTTCTTGTTTTAACTTATATTAAATGTGACGAAATGATATAAAAATGTGATGGGTAGGCTCTTGTACAAGTTCAGGAGTCTCTGATGCCCCCGTTTTTTTAATTTTTGCAGCTCCGTGATCTTTTAATATTTTCACATTAAAATTGTGTAGCATTACAAATGGATATCAGCTGGTTACTCGACTATAACCCCATATTTTTAGCCTTCATGGCCACCCTTTTTACATGGGGAGTAACTGCAATGGGTGCCTCACTCGTCTTTTTCTTCAAAACAATAAACAGGAGAGTTCTGAACTTAATGCTGGGCTTTGCCGCGGGGGTTATGATTGCCGCCAGTTACTGGTCACTCCTGGCTCCTGCTATTGAAATGGAAAAGGATTCGCAATACCCCTGGTTGCCTGCTGTTAGCGGCTTTTTAGCGGGGGGCGCATTTATCCTGCTAATTGATAAAATACTTCCGCATTTACATTCCAGATTATCTATTGATAAATCAGAAGGCATTAAAACTTCCTGGGACAGGAGTATATTATTAGTACTGGCCATTACGCTGCACAATATTCCCGAAGGCCTGGCTATTGGCGTGGCCTTCGGAGCCTTAACTAATAATCCGGATTTGGGAGTACTTTCTGGCGCTGTGGTTCTGGCAATAGGAATTGGCTTGCAGAACTTCCCTGAAGGCACTGCTGTTTCGGTTCCATTAAGGCGGGAAGGCTTATCAAGGAGAAAAGCCTTTTTCTACGGACAGTTATCAGGAATGGTAGAACCAGTGGCAGGTGTTCTCGGAGCTTATCTGGTAGTTACTATCAGTCCATTGCTGCCTTACGCCTTATCATTTGCAGCCGGGGCGATGATATTTGTGGTTGTGGAGGAATTGATACCCGAATCCCAAACGGGCGGCGAGACAGATCTATCCAGCATTGGCGTGATGATAGGATTTGCATTAATGATGCTGCTGGATGTTGCTTTGGGATAGATTTCACTTACTATGAAAAATACTGTCATCCCGATAGCTGCCCTTCAGCAGCTGAGGGAACTAATTGATTTTAGATCAAATTTTGTCTCGTTGCACGAAGTTCCTTCACTGCGTTCAGGATGACAGGTTGCAAAGCGTATAAAGGTTGGTTCTTCAGAAACGAGAGGTTATCGTCCCAAAAACTGGCTTTCAGCAGCTGAGGGAACTCATCAATCTTTTAAACAATTTTGATTTATAAGAGTGAAAATCCTTGTATCTGCAACCACATGTCACTTCTCTTTACGATTGATCCAATTTTTACTCTCGCAAAGACGCAAAGGGCTACAGATAATTTTACGTGCTATATTTCGCGTCTTTGCGAGAGCTTTTTTACATTTTCAAAAGCTCTCCCCAGATTCTTTCATCCACCGGAATACCATTCAGCTCATTCCTTTTGCGGGTTGCCAGTGTATTTTCTCCGGGATATCTGATATGCCCACCAGGTTCTATTGGAGCACTTGATTTTGTATACCGAATAATCTCTTCAATGAGCATTTGGTTGTAGTCACTCTTGTGTAAACAGAGGAAAAACTGAGATACCCCGGATTCATTAACTGTAGAATTAATCGCTGCGGTAGACTTTCCCCCGCTAATGGCAGTAAGCAAAACATCCAGAATAAATGCCAAACCTGATCCCTTCCAATAACCTATGGGCAAAGCTCTTCTGGATCTTATTATTGCTAAAGGATTATTAGTTAAATTTCCTTCCCCATCATAGCCAGCGTAAACCTCCATTTCCTCATTATTCAATCTGCTTTGCTGTAATTTACCATATGAGTATTGAGTCATCGCCATATCCAATACGATATGACCCTCAGCACGGGGAACAGCAATAATTAAAGGATTATTTCCCAAACGGGGTTCTTTGCCTCCCCAGGGTGGCATATTGGCCATCGTATTTGTAAAGCAAATGCCAATACAACCCGCATCAGCAGCCTGCCAGCCATAGGTTCCACCCCGCATCCAGTGATTGGTATTCCGCATCGCGAGGCAGCCAATTCCATTGCTTTTAGCCAGTTCAATTGCCCTGTTCATCGCCTTAGTTGCATTGTACATCCCTGCACCCGAATTGCCATCCCAAATCTCAATCAAACCGTATGATTCAGCAAAAGCTGGCTCCGCATGTATATCAACAGCCCCATCTTTTACTGCATTCACAAAAGCAGAAAAACGGTTTAAACCATGGGAATACACCCCATCCCTGCTATTTCCGGCAAAAATGGCTGCGCATAATTCGGCCTTATCTTCAGTGAATGACAGGCTGAGTAAGACACGTTTAAACTCCCTTTTCAGATCTGCAAACGAAACCAGCATAATTTCTTTATTTGAACTCTCTCCCAGTAAATTTGCAGGATTTTTTTGAATATTTGGTGATTTGTTGGTTGTTAGTTAGTACATTCAGAGTTAATTCCTATTCCCTACCCGATAGCTATCGGGTCCCCATTTCCTATTCTCTATTCCCTATTTCCCATTCCCCACTCTCCCCTCTCAATTAATCAGAACAATTTCATTAATTTGCGATATGATCGTTTATAATCCCAAAGATTGGTTCTACGCAACCTTTTATCTTCATAAGTCTGATACTGCCCGGAAGTTATTTCCGCTGATAATTGCTCTTGCTGTATATTCTGCAGGTATTGCATATCTGGAACTGGAGTACATCAAGCTTTCGGATGTTAGCTGGGTAAAAAATATCACCATTGTCCATAATCTCTTAGGTTTTGTAATGTCTATTTTACTGGTATTCCGTACAAATACGGCATATGATCGCTGGTGGGAAGCCCGTAAACAATGGGGAACTCTGACCAATATAAGCCGGATGCTCGCAATAAAGATGAACGCATTTCTTAAGCCGGATGACCGCGTGAACCGCAGTTTCTATAAAAAAGCGATCCCATTATTCGCCGATACCTTGTTTGATCACCTTCGCTCCAACAAAACCCGATTCATGCTGGATGAAGTTGAGCATCCCGAATTTGAAACGCTCGATGTGCAGAAACATGGCCCCAATCAGGTAGCCTCGATGATCTTTAGCCGCAGCAATAATCTGTATCAGGATAGAATTATCAGCGGCGATCAACTGATTGTGATCAATACTGAACTGAATGCCCTGGCTGATGTATGCGGTGCTTGTGAGCGGATCAAGAATACCCCTATTCCAATGTCTTACAGCTCATTTATCAAGAAGTTTATCTTCATTTATGTGCTTACACTTCCGGTTGGTTTCGTATTTTCAATGGGCTATTTCGTTATTGCTGCAGTTCCCTTTATCTTTTATGTTATGGCTTCCCTGGAACTGATTGCCGAATCTATAGAAGATCCATTTGGGATTGATCCTGACGATCTCCCAATCGATAAAATAGGCGAAAATATCAGAAAACATGTTGCAGAAATAATACACTAAATAGCGGAATTAATTGATTTTATGTAATTAAATATCATCAGGTATCTGCTCTTTTTTATTAATTTTAAACCCAATCCCCGAAGGATTTAAACGCTTTACTATTTGTTGTTTTGAGATATTTATTCCTGTTTATTCTTTGTGTTCTTTCCAGCACCCGACTTTATTCCCAAAAAATAAATAGCGCCTACAAACTTCATATTTCTGAAACAAAACTTCCTATCGTAATCGATGGTTTTATTGACGAGGAAGCCTGGAATGTTAGAGATTCTGCTGCTAATTTTTTCATGGTTAGTCCGATGGACACCAGCTATGCAAAAGTCAGAACTACTGTCCGTATGACATACGACCAGCATAATCTTTACATTTCTGCAATTTGTTATGAGCCCAAACCAAATACAAATTATGCAGTTGAATCGCTTAGGCGGGACTTTGCGTACACTAAAAACGATAATTTCCTGCTCATAGTCGATCCATTTGATGATCAAACCAATGGATTCACCTTTGGTGTGAATGCCGCAGGTGCGCAATGGGACGGACTAATATTCAACAGCAATGGTTACGACCTGAGCTGGGACAATAAATGGTACTCGGAGGTGAAGCATTATGCCGATCGCTGGGTCTTTGAAGCCGCTATACCCTTTAAATCAATCCGTTATAAAAAAGGTATCCAAAACTGGGGAATCAATTTCGCCAGATTAGATATCAAGGCTCCCGAAAAATCGGCCTGGGCAAAAATCCCTAGACAATTTAATGTGGCCTCGCTGGCCTATACCGGAAATCTGATCTGGGATAATCCACCCCCTGAAGCCGGGACCAATATTTCAGTAATCCCATATGTTTTAGGTGGATTCACCAAGGATTACGAGAACAATACCAGTACTAAATTTAAAAGGGATATTGGTGCAGATGCAAAAATCGGGATCACTTCATCATTAAATCTGGATCTTACGGTAAACCCTGATTTCTCGCAGATTGAAGTGGATAAACAGGTCACTAACCTGGATCGATTCGAGCTATTCTTCCCTGAACGCCGGCAATTCTTTCTTGAAAATGCGGATCTCTTTGCAAATTTCGGCTATTCTACAATCAGGCCATTCTTTTCACGGAGAATTGGATTAGGCGTACCCATTGAATTTGGTGCCCGTCTGAGCGGAAGTCTGAATAAGAAATGGCGGATCGGTGCAATGGATATGCAGACCAAAAGCATGGATGAAACAGGCCTTCCTGCTCAGAATTTCGCTGTTCTTGCCTTACAGCGACGGGTATTTTCGCGCTCTAATATCCGCTTCATGTTCGTGAACAAACAATCATTGAACTACAACCCAGCAATGCATCCCGGAAAACCGGTTTACAATGCTTTTAACCGAAATATCGGACTTGAATACAATCTTGCATCAACCAATAACCTCTGGACAGGAAAATCAATGTTTGTCAAGTCGTTCGGGCCTGTTAAAAACAGTGATGACCTGGTGCACGCCGCTAACCTGCAATACAGCAGTAAAAAATGGCTCCTGAGCTGGCAGCATGAATATGTGGGCGAAAATTATACTGCAGAAGTTGGTTATGTACCCCGTATCAATTACATCAAACTGAATCCGAAACTTAGTTATCTGTTCTTCCCGAAAGGTGGTAAAATATTGAACCACGGACCGATTTTGAGCTCAACACTTTATTTTAACAAATCTTTCAATCTGACAGATAATGAAAGCTCATTCAATTATAAATTTACTCACCGTAACCAGAGCACATTTGAGGTATGGACTTCCGATAATTTCATCCGTCTGCTCAGACCTTTTGACCCTGTAAATACCGGAAAAGGTAGTTTGAGCACCGGATCCGAGCATTTATGGAATACCTGGGGGGCAAATTACTTCTCCAAGCCGCAGAAACTATATACCTATTCTTTTTCAGGTCAGTATGGTGGCTATTTTGCAGATGGAACCCGCTTAAATCTGTCGGCAGATCTTGGCTATCGCTTTCAGCCTTATGTCAATATAGCAATGAGTACCAGTTATAACCATATTGTTTTGCCTCAACCCTGGGGAACAACCAATTTATGGCTTGTTGGTCCGAGGACTGATGTTACTTTTAGTAATAAATTGTTTTTTACCACCTTCATTCAGTATAATAACCAGCAGAAAAACCTGAATATCAATACCCGACTTCAATGGCGATATAAACCGGCATCTGATCTTTTCCTGGTTTTTACCGACAATTATTACCCTTCCCCATTTGCCATTCGGAATAGAGCTTTGGTGCTGAAGTTCACTTATTGGTGGAATTAGAATAATATGCTTCATCTGAAACACTAATTCCCCTCTGGTCGGTGTTCACACCGTACCAAGCACGATCATATCATTGGTCGATAACACCGACCACAGGGAAAGGGTAAGGGGTTCTGGCCTTCGCCAGATCCGATAGCTATCGGATGACAATACATTTTTTTAATAAAGGAGGAGATCCTGGCTTTCGTCAGGATCGTAATCCTTGAATAATGAAATTGCACGTGCACTATCAACGGGTAAAAGTGATGTGTTATTGATAATACGATTCCGCATTTCGATTCCAGCGGAGGCTGGAATCTCCTGACCCCAAAAAACCTTTGTCATTCCCACGAAAGTGGGAACCTCCTAAATATCCCACACTGTAATTCCCCTCTGGTCGGTGTTCACACCGTACCAAGCACGATCATATCATTGGTC
>CAZGCG010000184.1:0-7175 GCA_964524205.1 uncultured Sphingobacterium sp.
ATATCAATCCCATAAGTATCATGATATGACCTAACAAAATGGTCAGAGCTAGCTTTGGATGCAGAATATGGACTGTGCGGATCATAGGCAGTTGTCTCGGTAAAAAGGCCATGCTCACCCAGGCTGCCATATACTTCGTCTGTAGATACATGGTAAAACCTATGTGACTTGTAATCATCTTTCCATTGGTGACGGGCGGAATTTAAAAGGTTAACCGTTCCAACTACATTAGTCATTACAAATTCAATCGGACTGCTGATGGACCGGTCCACATGCGACTCAGCAGCAAGGTGAATTACTGCGTCAATTTGTTCATCTGAAAATACTTTGTCAATAAATCCGGCATCTACGATATCCCCTTTGATAAATTTATAATTGGGTCTATCCTCAATGTCCTTAAGGTTAAGGAGATTACCCGCATAAGTGAGTTTATCTAAATTAACAATCTGATATTCAGGATAATTGATTACAAATCGCCTCACTACATGGGATCCAATGAATCCTGCTCCCCCGGTAATCAATATTTTTTTCATCCCCTGATATTTGTTTTTGTTCAGATTATAAAAACCTACACTTATTTATTAGGATAGGATCGAGTTTACAATGGATTTTGCTTGATATACTTTTCCCACTCCCAGGCAGAACTCATCATTTCATAAATACCCAATTCAGCCTTCCATGACAATTCATTTTCAGCCTTGCTCACATCACCATAAATCTGTTCAATATCCCCAGCCCTACGTTCTCCTATTGTATAATTCAATTTCTGACCGGTTGCAGATTCAAATGCATGGATCACTTCCAGAACAGAATTTCCTTTCCCGGTACCAATATTATATATATCAAATTTTCTGGCATTCTGCTCGTTTTCCATCTGCTTAATAGCAGCAACATGTGCTTTAGCAAGATCAACTACATGAATGTAATCCCTTACACAGGTTCCATCTGAAGTATTATAATCATCCCCAAAAACAATGATATTACCCCGCCTTCCAATCGCTGCCTGGGTAATGAATGGAACCAGATTTTGAGGAACACCGATAGGCAATTCACCGATGAGGGCAGATGAATGAGCTCCAACCGGATTGAAATAACGCAAGGCGATTACTTTAAGATTTTCACTGACACCTGATACCTCCTCCAGTATTTCTTCGGCGATCTGTTTCGTATTGCCATAAGTGGATTCCGCTTTTTTTACCGGAGCAAGTTCGTTGACAGGTAATATATCAGGCTCTCCGTAAACTGTACAGCTTGATGAAAATACCAGATCCATTTTACGCTCAGAGCAGGCATCAAGAAGGTTTATAAGAGGATAAAAATTGTTTTTATAATACTTGAGTGGTTCCCTTTCAGACTCACCCACACTCTTGAAAGCGGCAAAATGTATTAAGCCGCTTATATCGCGATGTTCTTCTACAAATTTACGGGTTAATTTTTCATCACAAAGATCAAAATTGTAAAATTCAGGCCTTGTTCCGGTAATCTTCTCAATCTGATCAATAATCTTCGGACTTGAATTCGAAAGATTATCAATAATTATGGGATCATAACCAGCATTGATCAATTCCACAACAGTGTGCGAGCCAATATACCCGGTTCCACCGGTTACTAAAATTTTTCTGCCTGACATTATTTGTTGTTGTAGTAGGTGAAATCCTTATGTTTTATCTCCTGCTCTGGTAAGGATTTGAAGTATTCATAGGTAATTTTCAAACCCTCGGCACGATTGATCTTAGGCTCCCAGCCCAGAATAGCCCTGGCTTTTGTAATATCAGGCCTTCGCTGTTTTGGATCATCGGTAGGCAAATCTTTAAATACCATCTTTTGTTTGGTTCCGGTCAGTTTGATAATCTCCTCTCCAAACTCACGAATGGTGATTTCATCAGGGTTACCGATATTTACAGGTAATGCGTAGTCAGAAAATAATAATCGGTAAATACCTTCAACGAGGTCATCAACATAACAAAAGGAACGCGTTTGCGAGCCATCACCAAATACAGTAAGGTCCTCTCCACGCAAAGCCTGTCCGATAAATGCCGGCAATACTCTTCCGTCATTTAATCTCATCCTTGGCCCGTAGGTATTAAATATTCTTACAATACGTGTTTCTAAACCATGAAATGTATGATAAGCCATAGTCATAGCTTCCTGAAAACGCTTGGCCTCGTCGTAAACACCTCTTGGACCCACAGGATTAACATTCCCCCAATATTCTTCCGGTTGCGGATTTACGGCAGGGTCTCCATAAACCTCTGATGTTGAAGCAATTAAAATTCTTGATTTCTTAGATCGTGCTAATCCCAGTAAATTATGAATTCCCAAGGACCCGACTTTTAATGTTTGAATAGGAATTCTTAAATAATCAATCGGGCTTGCAGGAGATGCAAAATGCAGGATATAATCCAATTCTCCGGCCACATATACAAATTTTGAAACATCGTGATGATAGAACTCAAAATTTTCCAGAGCAAAAAGATGTTCTATATTCCGCAGATCTCCTGTGATAAGATTATCCATTGCAATCACATGAAAACCCTCCTTAATAAACCGGTCGCAGAGATGAGAGCCAAGAAAACCTGCTGCTCCTGTTATTAAAATACGTTTACGCTGATTCATTATTCTACAGTTTTTCGCCCAATACTATTGTAATAAAACCCGCAATCGATCATCTTTTGCAAATCATACAGGTTGCGTCCATCAAAAATAACTTTAGTCTTCATTAGTTCTGCTATCCTGTCAAAGTCAGGAGTCCTGAAAACAGACCATTCGGTAACTATCAATAAGGCATCTGCATCTTTCAAAGCATCATACTGGTTCTCAGCATACGAAATTTTATCCCCAAGCTGCTTTTTTACATTGTCCATTGCTTCTGGGTCAAAAGCAGTAATTAAAGCGCCATCCTTCACTAGTTCTTCAATAATATAAAGTGCAGGAGCCTCACGGATATCATCAGTTTCTGGCTTAAAGGCCAGCCCCCAGATAGCAATTTTCTTTCCTTTGATATCCCCTTTATAGTATTTCCTGACTTTTTCGACCAGCTTTATCCTTTGGGAATCATTAACTTCCATCACAGATGTGAGGATCTTAAAGTCATAGTTATTTTCAGTAGCAGATCTGCCCAGAGCCTGAACATCTTTAGGAAAACAACTTCCACCATACCCAACACCCGGAAATAAAAATCGTTTACCTATGCGATCATCTGAACCTATTCCCTTTCTCACTGCATCAACATCTGCTCCGACAAGCTCACATAAATTAGCAATCTCGTTCATGAAGGTTATTTTTGTAGCCAGGAAGGAATTTGCAGCATATTTTGTCAGCTCAGAAGAACGGGTATCCATAAAAATAATCGGATTCCCCTGCCTTACATAGGGGCCGTATAATTCTGCCATCAACTTCTGCGCTCTCAGACTTTGGGTGCCAACTACTACTCTGTCGGGCTTCATGAAGTCATCAACAGCAACTCCTTCACGTAAGAATTCAGGATTAGAAACTACATCCACTTCAACAGTTGTATTTTCACTAAACACCTTAATGACCTTATCTGCTGTACCAACCGGCACCGTTGATTTAGTCACAATAACCTTATATCCGGTAATGATTTTAGCGATATCTTTCGCTGCACCGAGTACAAAACTCAGGTCCGCTGCACCATCACCTGCCGGAGGAGTGGGCAAGGCAAGAAATATTATTTGGGCATCCTGAATTGCTTCAGCAAGAATGGTAGTAAATTTCAACCTCCCCTGTTCTATATTTCTATGAAAAAGTATATCCAGACCAGGCTCATAAATTGGCAACTTATATGCCTGCATCATTTTAACCTTTTCCTCGTTTATATCAACGCAGGTAACTGTATTTCCCGTTTCGGCAAGGCAAGTACCGGTTACTAAGCCTACATATCCTGTACCAACTACTGCTATTTTCATCTATTGACGAAGACTATTTAAAAGATTTAACATTAACTTCGACGAAGATAAGAATTATATTCAAAATGCTTTTTTTGTACGATACAGGTATTTATTTATATACACTTTTCATCCGGATCGCTTCCCTGAAAAATAAAAAAGCAGCGGCCTGGATCAATGGTAGAAAAGGACTCATTCCGTTAATTGAAAGCAGTCTGAACAAAAATAAACATTATACCTGGTTTCATTTTGCCTCCTTAGGGGAGTTTGAACAGGGAAGGCCGGTACTTGAACAATTAAAATCCGGGAGTCCTGATTTGCCTATTGTAATCACTTTTTTCTCTCCATCAGGATATGAAATCAGAAAGAATTATGCCCTTGCTGATCATGTTTTTTATCTCCCGACCGATACCGGTGCCAATGCAAAAGAGTTTATCCGGATCTTAAATCCAAAGATGGCCATCTTTACAAAATATGAATACTGGTATCATTACTTTGAAGAATTACATAAAAATAATATTCCACTTTATGTGATCTCTGGAATCTTCAGGAAAGAGCAGGTATTTTTTAAATGGTACGGAAGTTTGCACCGGAAAATGCTGAGCAAGGTCTCCCATTTTTTTGTCCAGAACCAAAACAGCAGTGATCTCCTAAATGATATAGGATTTAAAAATGTCACTGTTAATGGTGATACCCGATTCGACAGAGTAGAATACAATGCCACTCATACTGCAGAAATCAAAATTATCCGTGATTTTACTAATGACAACAAAATATTTATCGCCGGCAGCACCTGGCCTGATGATGAAAAATTGATAACAAAATTAGCCACAGCTTATCCTGATTGGAAATTCGTTGTTGCCCCACATGAAGTTAAACCAGAAAGAATCAATGAAATAACTGAGCTATTTCCTGATTCAATCAGGTATTCTGAGCTTAAAATTATGCAATCCGAATCAATTGATAATCAAAATATTAGTTCAAATCCTCAAGTTTTAATTATCGACAATATCGGCTTACTTTCATCAGCTTACCAATATGGAGACATTGCCTATATAGGTGGAGGATTTGGAGTGGGAATACACAATACACTGGAAGCCGCTGCTTTTGGCTTGCCGGTAATTTTTGGTCCGAATTATCAAAAGTTCAATGAGGCTGTTGATCTCATATCTGCCGGAGGAGCTTTTACGATCAAAAACCAGGAAGAATTAGGAAAATGCATGGAAAATCTGCAAACAGATAATAAAAGGGAAGTATGTGGAAAGGCAGCACTCAACTATGTGAAAACACATACCGGTGCCACTCAGGCAATCCTTAATTTTATTGGTAAATTTAATTAACGTGAGCTCTATATAAGACCTTGTCGCGGTAAATTTAGATTGAATAATTTTCTCTTGTTTTAAAAAGCAAGATCTTTTTCTCTTTTGTCATGCCTTCCCGTGTTCTGCAATAGTTTTTTTGCATCACATTTAAGAGATATTATGGAACTCCTCAAGCAAAAAGGTACAGCAGCCACGGGGTTTATTTCAAATGGCAGTGGTCCTTTTGCCGGGCTATCCGTTCCGATGAAAAATAGCCCAGGGTAAAATAAACCTTACTGGAGGAGGTAGCTTCCGGCTGTAGCAATTTGATACAGAATGAAATTTCTTGCCGGAACTACTCCGGAAGGAAGGGCTGAACCAACCTATAACACGCAGGTATTGGTTTCAAAAATAAATTATTGTGAATCCAAAGCCTTATCTGACCAATTACAATGGTACTAGTTTACCCTTTCTATATCGAACTCTGGTTAATTAACCTCCCCTTTAGAAAGCTCTGCAAGTGCATCAATCCAAAGCGGATGATCATTCAAACTTTCTACAAGCTGAACATGTTCACCACCCAGTTTCTTAAATTCATCGCCATATTCGACTGTTACCTCATAGACTGTTTCCAGGCAATCCGCAACAAATGCAGGGCAAAATACGAGTAACCTTTTAACTCCCTTTTCTGCCAGCTGCTCTATAACAACACTTGTATAGGGCTGAACCCATGGATCTTTACCTAAACGCGATTGAAAACAAACTGAATACTTATCTTCAGTAAGGCCAAGTTTCTTAGCGATCAGTCGGGCAGTGTCATGACATTGCGCTGAATAGCAAAATTTATTATTCTCGGTCAATGTGGAACAGCAGTTCTCAACCTTGAGGCAATGTTTTTGTGAATGGTCTGATTTAACAAGCTGTCTTTGAGGTAATCCATGAAAGCTGAATAAAACATGGTCGTAGGTTTCAGGTTTATGCTTTCTGCCATTCTCTGCAAATGCCTCTATCATTAGTTCATTATCATGAAAGGAATTGATGAACGAAATATTAGGGATTGTTTGCCATTTTCTAACCAGTTCCATCACCTTTTCAAGAACTGAACCCGTACTTGCAGAAGCATAATGAGGAAACATTGGTATTACTTTGATGCTTCTGACCTGGGCATCCTTTAATTTATTTAATGCACTCTCAATAGAAGGACTTTGGTAGCGCATAGCGAGCTCGACCTGATAATCATCGCCTAAGCGCTGCTTCACAAGATCCCTTTGAAGCAAACTGTAATGCATTAAAGGCGATCCGGTGGTATCTGACCATATCTCCCTGTATAATTTAGCAGATTTAGGACCACGAAAAGGAACAATAATACCCTTAACCAGCAATGCTCTCGAAACGGGATTTATATCAATTACCCGTTCATCCATAAGGAATTCATCGAGGTATTTGCGAACATTTGCGTTTGAGGGACTATCAGGAGTTCCTAAATTAACTAATAAAATACCTTGCTTGCTCATATGACTTCTAAAGAGCGTCAAAGATAGTCTTAGGAATCATTTATAAAAAATGCTTCTTTGTATTTGACTTAAGAAAAACATTTTGAGATCAATGCTTAAGTTTCCAGAGCTTCCACCAGGGAGTTCCGGGTGAATCATGGTGTTCGTAATGATAGCCAAAAAAATAACAGGCAAAGAAAGCAAAAAGATGATTTTTACTTTGGGTACCTGACTGATGCTTGTTCGAATGTTCTCCATGGTGAGGAAGCCAGGTACCGAAATAAAACAGTTGAAGTGTACTAAGTAAGGACGGCAGGACCCAGAATAAGATGAGATTTACTTCAGATACCCACAGCTTTAGCACATTATAAATCAAAGCCATAAGCACAATCTGCCACCAGGATAAATACTCTTTGATAAAACTAATATACCAGCTTACAAAGTTCCACTGGTGATAATCGGGGTCAAGCTCAGTA
>CAZGCG010000185.1:0-2937 GCA_964524205.1 uncultured Sphingobacterium sp.
TATTCGATATTTGCAGGAAGGTCTTTTGTCTTTTCTTCCAACTCTTCTACAATTTCCTTTACAGAATGTTCCCGGTCAGACCAATCCTTTAAATTGATCAAACAGGTACCGGCATTTGAACCCCGGCCTTCGGTAAGAATTTCATAACCTGCAAGGGAAGTTACCGAAGAAACGCCTTCTACCTCTTTAGCTAAGTGCTGAAGTTTCCTTGAGATTTCATTCGTCCGTTCAAGAGTTGTTCCCGGAGGGGTTTGAATGATCGCATAAACCTGTCCCTGATCTTCACTCGGAATAAAGCCTGCTGGTAAAATTTTATTGATCCCTGCAATACCAAATCCAAAAGCAATTAAAATTCCATAGGTAATTACTCTCCGGTTTACAATGAGGGTAAGAAATTTAGTGTATTTACCCGTAACACGCTCGAAGGATCTGTTAAACCAATCGAGAAACATATTTATTGGTGTTTTCCTTTTGGGTTCACCATGTGTATTTTTCAAAAGTATGGCACAAAGCACCGGTGTAAGGGTAAGCGCCACAAAACCTGAAATAACAATAGCCCCTGCCATCGTCAATGAAAACTGACGGTAAAGCACCCCAACTGGTCCGGTCATAAATGCAACCGGAACAAATACCGAAGTCATAACCAGGGTAATGGCAATGATGGCACCACTGATTTCAGCTACAACCTTCTTCACAGCCGGAAATGGAGCAAGATGCTCCTCTTCCATCTTCACATGCACAGCTTCCACAACCACAATCGCATTATCCACCACAATACCAATAGCCAATACTAATGCAAATAAGGTAATGAGGTTAATACTCAGGCCAAAGTATTGCATGAAAATAAAGGCACCGATCAGTGAGACCGGAACTGCCAGAATGGGAATAAGTGTAGAACGCCAGTCGCCAAGGAAGATAAATACAACCAAAGCCACTAAAATAAACGCTTCAATTAAGGTATGTAACACTTTCTCAATAGAAGCATCTACAAACTTTGACACGTCGTAGTTAATTTCATAATCTATACCCGGAGGGAAATCTTTTTTTAGCTCCTCCAATTTTATCTTGATTTCGTCTATAACCGTACTGGCATTACTGCCGGGATTTTGCTTCAATACCAGAGAAGCCGAAGGACTCCCGTCTTTGTTGGAATAAATATCAACGAATTCACTACCTACTTCAACTTCACCAATATCCTTCAGTTTTAAAATCTCACCATTCGCGTTCGCCCTGATCACAATGTCCTGATATTGTTCAGGCGTATTGTACCAGCCTTTGTAAGTAAAAACGTATTCCTGCGACTGTGCTGTTTTTCCGGAGCTTAGTCCAACCCTACCGGGACGTGCCAATACACTTTGTTCATCAATAGCCTCTAATACTTCTTCGGCAGAAACTTTGTATGCCCGCATCCTTTCAGGATTTAACCATACCCGAATCGCAAATGAACGGCTACCAATAGCCTGTGCAAGTCCCATCCCCTTTATTCGTTGAAGTTCAGGCAGGATATAAGTGTTTGCGTAGTTGAATAAGAACTTTTCATCAATGCCTTTATCCTTGCTATACAAGTTTAAATACATCAACATACTGGGTTGTAAGGGAGAAATGATCACACCCTCTCTTTGAACCAATGGCGGAAGGTTGGTCATTACCTGATCCACTCTTGACTTTACCCGCACTGCTGCCAGTGTAGGATCAGTACCGGGTTCAAATATCACCTGAAGACTTGCTTCACCGGCACTTGTCGCATCAGAAAGTATGTATTGCATCCCCTGCACACCATTGATCGCACGCTCAAGAATAGTAAGTGTTGATTTAACCAGAACGTCGGCATTAGAGCCGGGAAACTCAATGAAGATATTTACCCTTGGTGGCGCTATTTCAGGAAATTGTGCTACCGGCGAGGTTTTTATAGCCAGTAATCCCAGAAAGACTATTGCCACAGATAAGGCAATAGCAAGAACCGGTCTTTTAATAAATTTATCAAACATATTTTTAAATTTTTTGGGTTCTTAATCTATTCAGCATGTAAATTATTGAGCTCGCTTAGTTCTTTCGCAAAAGACACAAACTCATAATCTATCTTCACGTTATTCTTCACTTTGCCTAAACCTTCTGCAAGAATTTTATCATTTGCATTAAGACCGGAAGCAACGACGTAGAGGTGAGGCAATTCCTGGGCAATGATGATTTGTTTTGCCTTCAGCACCTTGTTATTGTCGACGACGTAGACGTACTTTTTATCAAGGACATCGAAAGTTGCCCTTTGTGGAATGATGATTGCGTTTTTGAGATTAATTGGCATGAGTATATTTCCGGTTCCGCCATGACGGAGTATGCCCTTTGGATTAGGGAATGTTGCCCTGAAAGCAATATTTCCAGTTTCATTATTGAAATCGGCTTCAATGGTCTCTACTACACCCGGAACATCAAACTGTTCATTATTAGCCATTTTGAGGAGTACTTTTTGTGCACTTTCAGATTTTGCTTTTTTAACATAATCAAGATATTCAGCTTCCGGAACGTTGAAATAAACCCACATCCGGCTATTATCAGAAAGGGTAGTAAGCAATTCGCCCTCTTCAATCAGACTTCCAATACGTGTCTGAAATCGGTCCATGATCCCATCGAAAGGGGCACGTATCTCAGTGAAGCCTAAATGAGCTTCTGCCAGAGCCAGCTCAGCCTTTGCTTTGTCTAATGTGGCTTTTGCAAGTGCCAGTTCGTTGGGCGATACCACATTGTTGTCGGCGAGGCTTTTAGTATTTTTGTATTCGATCTCAGCAAAATTCATTTCTGCTTTTGCTTTCGCAACTTCTGCCTGGTAAATAATCGGCATGATCTTGAACATCAGTTGCCCTTTCTTTAAAAATTGGCCCTCGTCTACATAAATGGTCTGCAGGAAGCCACGTTCCTGAGATCTGATATCAATATGATTAA
>CAZGCG010000185.1:3037-7124 GCA_964524205.1 uncultured Sphingobacterium sp.
ACATAAATGGTCTGCAGGAAGCCACGTTCCTGAGATCTGATATCAATATGATTAATGGAGTGGATCTGACTTACATACTCTTTATAAATGAAAGTATCCCGTTGAACAGGACTGGTCACCAGAAACTTAGTTTCCATTTCCTTTTTATGCTCTTGGGTAGTGCAGCTTGAATAAATTAATAGTGATAACAAACAATTGAGAATGAATATCCTCTTCATAATAATTTTGATTTAAGTTAAATAACAGGAAGATCCAGCCAGCGGACCGGACGAACAGATAATTTTTCTGCACGAGATACCCTGTACAGAAGAAATGATTAGAAATTAATTAACTAAGAGAGAAAGGTGCGCCAGGCGTGGTAAAGTATGAAAAGTGGGACTTTAGCCTGTTTATGGTTTAAGTTTAAAACCGATAGAAATGAATCTGACCGGAATGACTTGCTGTATGCGGGTTCAAACGAGCAGGTCCAGTAGAGTTTATTTTCATCTTCTTCCTTATCTTCATTTAGCCAGTCCTTATGTGCCGTTTCAAAAGGCAGATGGGATGGGGTATGGATGGTATTGGATGAAAAATCGGTCTGATGAACCGATGCGATATGCAGGAACCTGTTATCATTGGCCCTGGTCAGAGAAGTCTGTCCAAAAAGGCAAAAAAGAGCAAGAAAAGCAATTATGCCGTACTTCAAATTTGTACCCAGGGACAAATGAAAATGACTATAGACCTTTAAATTCTTGCTTTTTGTAAACATTCCTGTTGGTGAAAATACAAGAAGAATTCTATCTCCAAAAATATTTCTTGAATTTTAGGCTAATGCATGTATTTTTTTTACACAAGGAACTTTTATTGTGAATTATTAACCGATTCCTAAGTTAAACAGATAGTGTATAAAACTGGTAAAGAAACATGGTTAAAGGATAGTAGAAAAACCCATAGTAAACGCATACGAAACCCTAAGTAAACACTAGTGTATCAGGGTTTACCAAGTGTTTACTTAGTGTATATTAAATGTTTAAATTGAATTTTTCAGGGATTTTTCCTATATTCAATAATGACATAAACTATAGCCTTATGGCAAGATTGATCAATGGCATCAACGGACCCTTCATAGGAAAGGCAGGATCCGTGATTGGTTATACCGTAAATGGAGTAGGGTATATGAAGGGACTTTATAAAAAAAGGACCAAAAAACCCAAGGAAGGAGAGATCCTTAACCGCAAAAAATTTGCAGCTGCACATGCCTGGCTCCTGCCTATCAAGGATTTCGTCAGGGTAGGCTTCAAGGGCTATAATGAACGATTTCAGGGTTTTGCTGCAGCCAAATCATGGCTTTTGAAGAATTGCATGCAGGTAGTTGATGGGGAAATCCGGATTGATCCTGCTCTTGTAAAGATCAGTTCAGGAAATTTACCCCTTCCCGAAAATATACAATGCAGTGTGCAGGAACCTAACACCTTAAGAATTAGCTGGACCCCGAAAAGGGAACAAGGTTTTTTGTATGACCAGGCAATGGTATTGGCTTACCGACTGGAATACGGTCCTTATGGTGAAGTTTTAAGCAGTGACAGAACTACGGGTGAAGTACTGGTGCCTGTTCACGCCTCGCCCAAGCCCTATCATGTTTACCTGGCCTTTATCGCTGCCGACCGGAGCAGGCAATCGGATAGTGTGTATTTGGGGGAGTTTTTGGTTGGGGAAGCATAGTCCATCGCCTAAAACTTAAGGCCATCCCTTCCCATTTAAAGAAATAACTCAATCCATGTTAATACCCTCATTTTGTTTTAAATTTTAATAATAACTATCTTTATATTATGACTACAATGACCATACAAGTCCCAGATGCCCTTAAACAAGCGCAAGAGGAGACGGTACGCTTGATTGCAGCCAAATTATACGAAGCTGGTAAACTGAACCTAAGACAGGCTGCAGAAATGTGCGGTATGAAAAAATGGGACTTCGCAGAAATCCTGATCGATTACGATGTGCATTATCTTGACCAGGGTGTAGCAAATGATCTGGATTCCTTCAGAGATGCCCAAGCAGGATAAGATTGTCATCACTGATGCGAGTTGTTTTATACTATTAGACAAAATCGGTGGCCTTGACTTACTCAATTCACTATACAAACACATCATCACCACTCCAGAAATAGCTGCAGAATATAAAAAAAGATTGCCAGAATGGGTCGAAGTTATAGCAGTCACAAACCGTGACTTATTATACAATTATGCAGAAACAGTTGATATTGGAGAGGCAAGCGCTCTGGCTCTTGCAATAGAAATAAGAGCTGATTTACTCATTATTGATGATGCTGGTGCCAGAAAATTTGCACAAAAACTGCACTTTAATATTACTGGAACCGTCGGCATTATACTAAATGCAAAATTGGAAGGCATCATTCCCTTAATTAAGCCCTATATTTCAAAAATCCAGCAAACTAATTTCAGAATCTCAGATTGGCTTATTGACCAACTACTAAGGGAAGCGGGGGAATAGCCATTTTGCCAGCCTTAATTAATTGATTATTATTATAGTATAAAACCATCATGATTTTTTCAATCATGAAGAGTAATGAATAAAATCATGATAGCCCGTCCGAATGGCTGGCCGGGCGGGCTTCATCGCCTATAAAAAACAAAAACAGATAGATGAAAAACATACTATCCCCCTTTTTCAAAAATGCGCTTCTAATCCTATTTTTACACAACCTGCCCGGTTCTGCTTTCGCTCAAACTGCAGCTGTAATTGATGCATCTAAGTACAGTACTTTGCAGCAGGCTGTGGATGCTCTTCCGGCCAGTGGAGGCATTGTCAGGATTCCTCCGGGAAATTATGAGATAAACAAGCCGCTTCTGCTTAAGACAGAGAATACCCGCCTGCAGGGTTCGGGCGGTTCGACACATCTGATCAATAAAAACACTTCCGGCGAGCCTGCAATTATTGTTAGCTCGGGCAAGGGCGAATTATTCAGACTTGAGTTAAGTGGTTTTCGCATAAGTGGTAACCCTAAGAGCGGGGATGGTATTTACATGGAAAAGGTACAGGAGCTGATGATTACTGATATGACGATCGATCATAACGGGGGACATGGAATTAACATGAAGGATTGCACTGAAAATCCGAGGATTGCGAACTGTAATCTGAATTATAATTTAAAAGCAGGTATAAACATTGATGGTGGGCATGATATCGTTGTAAGTGGAAATCAGTTTGAAGAAAACCAGGATGCACTGCGGATTAAGGATGGCTTCAACCTGACCATGACAGGGAATAACATTGATGATCATCTGCGGCATGGCATTGTAGTAGAGAATACTTATGGCTCAATTATTTCGAGTAATATGATCGAGGAATGCCAGGGAACAGCCATTATCCTGACGGCACCTGCTACTCCTGCCAATCGTTTTTGTTATGGCATTACCATTAGCGCCAATGTGATTGCACATCATTTAGGGGGTGGTATCGAGTTGAACAATGCCTGGGGATGTTCAGTATCATCAAATACCTTTACCCTGGTTCATAATTTCTCTATTCTCACCGGACCCGGTACAGGAGGTATTACAATTACCGGCAATAACTTTAGCAATAGTCGTGGCAAGCTGGGTGCACGTGATGAGAAAAACCCCTTCACATTTGATGTAGGTTCGGGTGTTATTTTAAAGAGTGCTACTGATATCACTATCTCGGGTAATTTCTTTGGCAAGCTTACAACGGAAGCGGTTAAAGCCGACGATACAAGCAGCGGCATCCTTGTCAGCGGAAACCTCCTGACCGAACTGAACCAGGGTGCTCAGGATGGTAAAAAAGCGATTGATCTGGGTGGGGCGAAGGATGTTTTGGTGAAGGATAATTTGATTAGAAAGTAAGTTTAAGGATTAGTAGGTAGAGCCTTCAATTTATTTAAGGAGTCCAAAGACTCCAAATCATTGGATAATCCGTAGAGGCGCTTCGCTAAACTCTACGGACAGTATAGTAGTTTTGAAATAAAAATTCCGGTTATGAAACTAAATCCTGAACAAATTAAAAGTTATAATAACGATGGTTACCTGGTTATCAAAAAATTTTGCAGTCCGGCTGAGATCAAAAAGCT
>CAZGCG010000186.1:0-7039 GCA_964524205.1 uncultured Sphingobacterium sp.
GGCACTTGATTTGGAAGAGGCCGTTCTGGGAGCACTCATGCTCGAAAAAGATGCATTGTCTGCTGTTATTGATATATTAAAAACCGATGTTTTTTACAAGGATAGTCATCAGAAAATTTTTGAGGCTATACAGGCACTTTTTCAAAAATCCTCTCCTGTCGATATATTGACTGTTACAGCTCAGTTGCGTCAGCAAGGCGACCTTGAAATGATTGGTGGTGCATACTATATCACTGAACTTACCAATCGTGTTGCATCAGCTGCAAACATCGAATATCATGCAAGAATTATCTCACAAAAATTTATTCAGCGTGAGTTGATCAGGATTTCGACTGAAATCATTAGTAATGCATATGAGGATACTACAGATATTTTCGATCTTCTGGATCATGCTGAAAAGAATCTGTTTGATATTGCCCAGAACAACCTGAGGAGAGATTCCAGAAAGATGGATGATATCATCAGAGAATCACTAGAGAATCTTGAAAAAATTAAAGATAAAGTTGATGGTTTAACGGGTGTGCCATCTGGATTTACTGCTTTGGATCGTATTACCTCAGGCTGGCAACCTTCTGATCTGGTAATTATTGCGGCAAGGCCTGCAATGGGTAAAACCGCCTTTGTATTGAGTTGTGCCCGTAATGCTGCTGTGCAATTCAATAAACCGGTAGTCTTTTTCTCACTGGAAATGTCTTCAGTTCAGTTAGTCAACCGTTTGATATCAGGAGAAACGGAGATTGAACAGGAAAAAATCCGAAAAGGTCATTTGGCAGAATGGGAATGGCAGAAACTTCACTCAAAAATCGGAACACTAACCGAAGCTCCATTATTTATTGACGATACACCGGCATTGAACATTTTCGAGTTCAGGGCCAAATGCAGACGATTAAAAGCACAGTACGATATCCAAATGATCATCATTGATTACCTGCAGCTGATGCATGGTAAAAACGATGGTAAAGGCGGAAACCGTGAGCAGGAGATTGGCAGTATTTCGAGAGCTTTAAAATCAGTGGCAAAAGAACTAAACGTACCTGTTATCGCTTTGTCTCAGTTGAGCAGAGCAGTAGAAACCCGACCAGGAGCAGCTAAAAAACCTATGCTATCAGATCTTCGTGAATCGGGATCTATTGAACAGGATGCCGATATGGTTCTCTTCCTTTACCGACCGGAGTATTACGGGTTAACCGAAGATGAACAGGGGCGTTCAACCATTGGTATAGGTGAAGTGATCGTAGCTAAACATAGAAATGGTGAAACAGGAACAGTTCCATTGCGATTTGTTGGTAAATATGTGAAGTTCGTTGATCTGGAAGAGGACTTCAGCAATGCTTCTGCAAGTAATCCAAATCCATTTGCCGGTATCAGTCCTTCTCAGGATTTTGAGAAACCGAACAACTTCATTATCCGTCCTTCCAGAATGGATGATATGGATGATGAACAACCTTTTTAAATAAGGGCTAAAAGGATATTTATTAAAGAAATAAACCCAATAACACAGCTGCCAGAATGATCAGCGGTGTTCTGATTTTGGTGAAGGCCAGTAAAAGGAAAGTGCTTACAATCAGGCCTACTGAGAGGTAATTTATTCCGACAGGATGTATCAGTAGCAGAAATGCCGCACCCATAAATCCAACCGAAACTGCATTTATACCCGATAAGGAATTCTTAATTCTGGTTATTTTCTTCAGATCATTCCAGAAAGGGACAATAAATAAGATGAGTATCAAGCCCGGAAGATTTATTCCAAGTACCGCAATTATACTGCCCATAATCTGACCATAAATACTCGCACCTGAATTTTTCATGGTCATCCCCCCTACAAAGGAAGTAAACGAAAAAGTAGGCCCTGGCAAAGCTTGTTGAAAAGCATATCCTGAAAGAAATTGGTCGGAGCTCAGGTAATTTTTCATTTCCACGAATTCGGTATACATAAATGGAACCAGAACCTGCCCTCCGCCAAAAATCATAATCCCGTTACGGTAGAAATTCTCAAACATACGAATCGGCAAACTGAAAGGTGAAGTACGGTTAATGAGTGCACCCAGTCCGGCGAACAAAAGCAAAACACCAATAAAATAAGCAATCTTTTGAGGATTTATGTTCGAGAAAAGCCTGACTCTCAGATCATTCTCTTCAACTTCTTTATTGATGCTGGATGAGACGATACCACCAATCAAAATCAGGATTGGAAATGCATAGGCATTTCGTAATAGCAAAGTGGCAAATAATGAACCTGCAGCGAGCCAGTATGATGTTTTTGATTTCAAAACCTTCTCTCCAAAAGAATAAGCTGCATAGGCTACAATACCAACAGCTACAGGCTGAACGTAATGTAGTACCTGAGTAAATTTCTCTTTTTGCCCAAGTAAAGTATAACTTAATACCGCAAGGCACATCAATACCGTTGAAGGTAATATCCAGATAATGAAAGCGCTGATTGCGATTGGAAGTCCACCAACCTTATAAGCAATTCCAATCAGCGTTTGTGTAGAGGATGGTCCCGGAAGGATTTGAGTCAGAGCATTAAGCTCTAACAATTCATCTTCTGAGATGTACTGACGTTTTTTGACGAAATTCTTGAGCATCATACCGATATGAGCCTGTGCTCCGCCAAATGCTGTCAGGGTAAACCATATTACATCAGTAAGAAAAATAAGCTGACGTTTTCTGAGCATAAAATTTAGTCGTCTTCGTAGTCTAAACCATTTGCAGAATTATATACTGTTTGTAACTCCGAAAATGCGTGTGTATCCCCCTTTTTCCTTGCAACTTCCATCCCCTTTCTGTAAATATCTATCGCTTCCGGCTTTCTTTCAATAATTTCATACAATTTACCCAAATGATAATAAGTTCCAACATAATCAGGATGATTAGCGATCAGATCTTCAAAATAAAACAAAGCTTTTTCATGGTCATTGGCATTAAAATACTCTGTTGCAAGTGCATATTTTAAAAAAGGATCTTCAGGTTCATTTTTAAGAAAATCCAAAAGCTTTTGTAAACGGATATGATGCATTTTAATTTGGCTTTTTTGAGTAGATTTGCAAAAACAGAAATCTATATGAAAGTATTAGTTTGTGTCAGTAATGTTCCAGATACTACAACAAAAGTAACTTTTAGCGGCGATAATACCCAATTCAATACTGCAGGTGTTCAATATATTTTGAATCCTTACGATGAAATTGCGCTGGCCCGTGCTATCGAGTTAACTGAAGGTGGAAAAGGCACTGTGACCATCATACATGTTGGGGAAATTAGTTCTGAACCAACCATAAGGAAAGCTCTTGCAATTGGTGCTGATGATGCTGTACGGATAAATGCAGCTCCGCGCGATGCTTATTTTGTGGCAGCTCAGATCGCTGATTATGCAAAAGAAAAAGGCTTTGAAATGATTCTAACCGGCAGGGAGTCAATTGATTACAATGGATCTCAGCTAGCTTCAATGATAGGTGAGTTTATGGATATCCCATCCATTTCGATCATCAAAAAATTAGATATTGATGGCAATCAAGCCAGTATTGTTCGTGAAATTGAAGGCGGTAAGGAAATGCTGACAGTCTCATTCCCTTTTGTTGCCAGTTGTGCAGAGGGTGTGGCTGAGCCTAAGATTCCCAATATGCGTGGAATCATGTCGGCAAGAACTAAACCATTGGAAGTTATTGAAGCTTCATCGGTCGAAAAGCTGCTGGATTTTAAATCCTATTCAATACCAGCACCACGTGGTTCAGTGACAATGCTTAGTGCAGATGAAACAGAGAAACTGGTCGACCTGTTACATACCAGATCCAAAGTTATTTAAAGCTATTATAAATTCATTAAGCCTATTAAGGCTATAAAGGAGAGAATATGTCAGTTTTAGTATATGTAGAGAATGCAGAGGGGAAATTCAAGAAATCTATCTTTGAGGTGGTTTCATACGCCGCTGCTATTGCAGAACAGTTAAAAACAGATTTGATCGCTATTTCGATAGGTAACGTAAGTCAGGCTGATCTGAGCAGTCTTGGAAAATACGGTGCTGCAAAAGTACTCAATGTATCAAATGATAAATTAAAGTCCTTTGTCAATCAGGCGTATGCATCAATCATCGCTGAAGCCGCCAAAAAAGAAGGTTCAACACTTGTTGTTTTCTCCAATACATTCAGTGCGAAGGGCCTTGCCCCTCGAGTAGCTGTAAAGCTTAAGGCCGGACTTGCCGATTCAGCTGTTGAATTACCTGAAATTGAGAATGATAAGTTTTTGATAAAGAAAACAGCATTTTCAGGAAAAGCATTCGCAATAGTTGAACTGGTTTCTCCGATTAAGGTTATCACTCTGAATCCAAATTCATATCAGCTTAAAGAAAGTGGATCAGCCGGAAAAATAGAGGATTTTACTCCTGAATTCAAGGAATCTGACTTTCGCACAATGATCACAGAGATTGTAAGAGCAAGTGATAAAATTGCATTACCCGATGCTGAACTTGTGGTTTCAGCAGGTCGTGGAATGAAAGGGCCTGAAAACTGGGGTATGATTGAGGAACTGGCCTCTGTACTTGGAGCAGCAACTGCCTGTTCTAAACCAGTTTCTGATGCCGGATGGCGTCCTCATGAAGAGCATGTCGGACAGACTGGTATTGCAGTAAGTCCTAACCTATATATAGCAATTGGCATTTCTGGTGCAATACAACACCTTGCAGGGGTAAGTTCCTCCAAAACTATTGTCGTAATCAATAAAGATCCTGAGGCTCCCTTCTTCAAGGTGGCCGATTATGGAATTGTTGGTGATGCATTTGAGGTGGTTCCAAAATTAATTGAGGCTATTAAAGCTTATAAATCAAATTCTTAATCTTCGGAGCAATTTTGAGCCCCTTTGATTTTTAGCTATTTTAATGAAGAAGATAAAATTAGATATTGTTGGCCTTTCTTACAGCCAAACTCAATCCGGGGCTTATGCTCTTGTATTGGGTGAAATAAATGGCCGTAGAAGACTTCCGATCATTATTGGAGCTTTCGAGGCTCAGGCTATTGCAATTGAGATTGAAAAGATGACACCAAGCCGTCCCTTAACCCACGATCTTTTCAAATCGCTGGCCGGCACTTATAACATAAACATACAGGAAGTTATTATCTACAATCTTGTGGATGGAATATTTTTCGCAAAACTGATTTGTTCTGACGGTAAAAAAACTTCCGAGATTGATGCCAGGACTTCAGATGCCATTGCTCTGGCGGTACGTTTTGATTGTCCGATATATACCTATGAGTTTATCTTGGCTACTGCGGGAATAGTAATTGAAGGTAATGAATTTGTATTTCTGGAGAATATCGAAGCTCCTGCTGAAGAAAAGGCAGTTTCAGCCACTATCAATTTCAGCTCACTTACAGAAGTTGAACTAAAAGAAAAACTTAAAGATGCCCTGGCTGAAGAAGCCTATGAAAAAGCTGCCAAAATACGTGATGAACTTTCGAGAAGAAAATCTTCATAATTTTCTTTAAAAAGTATTAATTCTAATTCTTATTTCTAAATTTCACGTTTTAATCAGAATTTAATATACTTATGGAGAGATTTACCGGACTGATTGGCGTTGTATTGATTTTTGCAATTGCCTTTCTGATGTCCAATAATAGAAAGGCAATCAATTACAAATTGGTATTTTCCGGTTTGGCGATACAAATCTCTCTTGCAGTATTCATACTTAAAATTCCGATAGGCAAAAGTATTTTCGCCTGGCTTGGTGATGCGGTTACAAAAATTCTGAACTTTTCACAGGCTGGAGCAGCATTTGTATTCGGCCCATTGGTCAATACAGCCAATATGAGTAAGGCTTTTGGCAATGGCAACGAATTTATCTTCTTTTTTAATATTATTCCCACAATCATTTTTGTTGCAGTATTGGTTAGTGTTGCCTATTACCTGGGAATCATGCAGCGTATCGTAAAGTTCATAGCATATATCGTTTACAAATTAATGGGTGTTTCTGGCTCTGAAGCCTTGTCAAATGTAGCAAGTGCATTTGTGGGGCAAGTTGAGGCACAGATCATGATCAAACCGTATTTAAAGGGTATGACCATGTCAGAATTATTAGCCTCTATGACGGGTAGTATGGCTTGTATCGCCGGTGGGGTCATGGCAGTATATATTGCTCTGGGTGTGCCTGCAGAATATCTTATAGCCGCAAGTTTAATGGCCGCTCCTGCCGCATTAGTCATTTCCAAGATTGTTTGGCCCGAAACAGAAATTTCAGAAACCAAAGGAAGGGTTTCTCTGGAAATTAAGAAAACAAATGCGAATCTGGTCGATGCAATCTCCCATGGTGCAAGCGATGGCTTAAAAGTAGGTTTAAATGTTGTGGCCATGCTGATCGGGTTTATCGCTATCATTGCGCTGGTTGATTTTGTACTGGGAAAAATTGGATTCGGACTTCATAGTCTCGGATTAAGCCTTTCTTTCATTGGGATCAATTTACAGACACTCAGTCTAAACCAAATTCTGGGCTCACTTTTCTCAATATTTGCATACGCCATGGGTGTTCCGGGCAAGGACATTCAAATAGCAGGGTCCTTAATGGGTACTAAAATGGTTATCAATGAATTTGTAGCTTATCTCGACCTTGCAAAAATCAAAGAAACACTTGATCCAAAAACTATATTGATTACCAGTTTTGCTTTGTGCGGATTTGCTAATTTCAGTTCGATAGCGATTCAGGTTGGAGGAATAGGTGAACTGTCTCCTGAAAGAAGAACAGATCTTGCCAAACTTGGGATGCGCGCGCTGATCTGCGGTACCCTGGCCTCCTATCTTTCAGCAACAATCGCAGGAATTTTGATGTAGGATTAAATTAATCTGAGTTCGACGATATAATTAAGAGCAAAAAGCACAGTTACAATTGGTCAGATTAGGCTCTTTAACCACAATGATTCGATTTTGAAAATCAATACCTGTGTGTTATAGGCTGGTTCAGCCCTTTCCTTCGGAGTATTTCCGGCAAGAAATCGCGTTCTGTTTCAAATTACGAATAGCCGGAAGATACTTCCTCCGGCAAGGTTTATTTTACCCG
>CAZGCG010000187.1:0-6996 GCA_964524205.1 uncultured Sphingobacterium sp.
CCCTGCAGGAACCGACAAGGAGGTAGTAATCAAAGTAAATGATAATGGTTATATTTTCGCTGAAGCTGATTTTGGCTTTAGTGATCTTGCCGACAATAATTCAAATACTTTTCTTGGTGTCAGAATTGTGGATTTGCCAGGTTCAGGTGTTTTGAAGCTAAATAATATGGCACTTAGTGCTGGTCAATTTATTGCTTTGGATGCAATACAGGGTGGTCAATTGAAATTCATACCAGGATTGAATGAAACAGGCAAACCTTATACTTCCTTTACTTTTCAGGTTAAGGATAATGGAGGATTAGGTAACGGAGGGCTGGATACTGACCAGACTGCAAATGTTTTCAAATTTAATGTTAGTCCGCTTCCATCAATTCAGCTTACACAGTCCAATCCGGTTATTTGCATTGGCACTGCATCTGCAGAAATTGAATACAATACTGTTGCCGGAGATACATTGCCAAATCTTTACAGTATTAACTGGGATAATTCGGCCAATAACGCCGGTTTAAATGATGTTTCAGATAAAGATCTGACCGGAACAATTACCATTGATGGCCTATCGGGTCTTGCTGCAGGTATTTATCGTGCCTCATTGACAGTCAGAAGCAGTACAAATTCATCTGTCAGCAATGAAATGCCGATAAGTCTTACTGTCAGGCCTTTACTTAGAGCTGTTATCAGCTATGGATCAGATTCATTTTGTGCTAAGGGTAAAGCATCAGTTTTATTTACCGGTGATTTAGGTGGTAAGTTCAGTTCTGCTCCGGGTCTTAATATTAATGAATCAAGCGGTGAGATCAATCTTTCTGAAAGTATCCCGGGTAATTATACAGTTAGTTATTCCCTGTCAAATGATGTTTGTTCAGTTACTGCAAACACAAGCCTTAGTATCAATGCAGTTCCGGTTATATCAGCTATTACCGGTGCTTCAACAATCAGTGCAGGCTCAACGAGTCAATTAAGTTCGAATACTAACGGCGGAACCTGGAGCAGCACAAATTCCGCAATAGCAAGCATTAATTCTACGGGTCTTGTGAGTGGTTTGAAAATGGGTTCAACGCAAATTGTTTATAGAGTTAAAGCAGGAAATTGTGTTGATTCTGTGAGTTTTCAGATCAATGTTAGGGAGCCTTCTAAACTCATTTTTGATCAGGTGCCGGATATCGAAATTCCTTCAAATTCAAAATATTTAATCCAGATACCGAAACTGAATGGCTCCGCTATTGGCAAAATCAAGTATACACTTATCGGAAAGGACTCTATCCTGTTTAAGCTGGATGCAGTGATGGGAATTGTAAGTATGGAAGGTAAAAACTTCGATTTTGCATCTGATAGTGACAGGGACAATGTATATGAGATTGGATTGAAAGCTACAGATTCAGATCAGAATACAGCCTTTGTTTTCTGGAAGGTAAAAATTGTCAGAATTCAGGAGTTGGAGACATTCTCAATGCTGCCTTTTGAAAATGTGATAATCGATGAGAAGATGAATTATACCGGCCCTGCACCTGTACTGATTGGAAAAGCAGTTGGAAAAGTACTTTATTCACTTTCCGGAAAGGATTCAAATCTGTTTACTATTAATGAACTAAACGGAATAGTAAGCATGAGAGGCAGAGATTTTGACTTTCCAATTGATCATGACAAAAATAACGTTTATGAAGTAGGTGTGGTTGCTAAAGACTCCATTGGAACCAGGTCCTTATCAGAATGGAAAGTGATTGTCAGGATGATTCGCCCAAGTGCTATGCAATCTATGCTCACCCCAGAAATAATGAGTAAGCCTATCAGTGAAGATGCATCGCAGATGTTGACCATAATTACAAAATATCCTAATGGTGACAGTTATCTAAAGGGCGGGGAACAGGTTTTGATTAGCCGGGTATCAGGTGCAGCCACAATTGGTCAGGTAACTGATCTTGAAAATGGTACCTATACTGTACAGGTATATCCGGGGCCTAAAGCAGGAAGAAGTGTATTTGTAGCTACACTTGGTGGTAAAGAAATAATGAATGGCACGGGAGTGGTCGCAAAAGCGATTGTTGAATTTGGAGTATCCAATGATACCCGATTAAAAACTCTGGTGTTAAGTTCGGGGAATCTATTGCCACAATTTAAAACAGAGGTTTCTGACTATTCAGCATATTTTGAGTATTCTGTTGATTCAATTGGTGTGATCCCTGCTTTGAATGACCCTAACGCAATTGTTGAGATCAATGGTTTCAAACTTTCAAAAACAGGTTCAAGAAATATACCGCTGCTGGTTGGAAATAACCCGATCTCAGTTATAGTTACCGCTGCAGATGGATTAAGTAAACAACGCTATAAAATCAATATTAACCGCGCTGAAGCAGTGTTTCCTTACAAGGAAAGTTTTATGAACAATATAGCAGAAGGGCTGGTCATAGGAGTTAATCCTAATCAGTCAAAATTAACTTCAGGAACTTTGGATGTTTCAGGAATGGGCTATTTAAGACTGACCGGTAACAAGACGAAAGAATCAGGATTTGTTTATAATTCAAAGAAAATCCCAACCGAAAAAGGTTTAAGCATCAGTTTTGAATATTTCTCACATGGTGAAGGTATTGGAGATGGATTAAGTTTTTTCTTATTTGATGCTCGGACAAATTTCAAAATCGGTGCATTTAATGGTTCTTTAGGTTATGCACAGAATGTAGCTCAGGCGGGTTTAAATAAAGGCTTTCTCGGACTTGCACTGGATGAATATGGTGAATTTAGCAGTTCCGGTTCTAATAAACAGGGCGGACCCGGTCGCAGACCCGGTTCAATAGTTTTAAGAGGCGATGGAAATGGAGAAAGTAGTTTTAAGGATAATTATGAATATTTAACTGGTATCCAAACAACTGATGCAACTGCAATGAAGCTGGCAGGTGCAGGATCAAAGTTTCAGATTTTTGGAAACCAGGATGGAAGAACTGCCCCTGGCGGCGCTTTAGATCAGGATGAAGCCGCTTACAGGAAGTTAAAAATTCAACTTTTACCCAATAATGATCATACTGGTTTCATTATTAATGTTTGGATCACAGAAGGCGCAAATGGAACTGGAATTGTACATCATGTCATAAAGGATTATCATTACAAACCAACTGATGGTATTCCCGTCGATTTGAAATATGGATTTGCTGCAAGTTCAGGAATTTCAGCAAAATCTTATGAGATCAGAAATCTTGAAATTACGATTCCTGAGGCATCTCAGACAATACCTGTAAAACCTGATGTTAGCCCCGAAGATGCTTCAATTAAACTTCAGGCAACAAATTTGATTTCGCTAAATGGAGATGGTATAAACGATTTATGGATTGTACGTAATATTGAAGATTTTGGCAATAATTCTGTTAAGATATTCAATCGTGTTGGCCAGGAAGTTTACAGAAAGGTAAATTATGCGAATGACTGGGATGGTAAAAAAGGAGGGAATCCATTACCAAGCGGCACCTATTACTACGTTTTTGAACATAGCAAATCAAAGATTCCTGTAAAAGGATATATAACAATCCTTCAATCCAATTGAGTTTTAAATGATGCCTCATTTATAATATAGTCGGGCATGAGATTTATATTTTTGAAATAACTCTGATTCAAAGTACTTTCCCATAGTCTGCCTAGTAGTTTTGGCAAGATTTATTCCCCTTTTACACTGTTCATTTATTTAGATATTCTCACATATTTCTAGACTATTGAAAGCTGCATTTGCCTATCATATGTAGCTGTAGTATACGTCTTTGGCTTTTTTTCTGCAGAAATTCAAACTCGAAAAAAAATTGTCTTGATTCAAGAATAATTTTTCATAAATTGACATATTATCCCCAAGAATATCTTGATATTTAACATTTAATTAAATTTATTTAAGCGGGATGAATTTTTCTTATTAATTCTGCAATTAGATTAGGGACAATTGTACATCATCGTTCAGCAGCTTCCGAATCATATTAAAATTATTAACAAGCGTGCTTGATGAAAAAAATTCTTAGCAGAGTACTGATTTTATGGCTCACTTTAGTTGGAGCAGTTAGTGCTTTTGCTCAATTCCCTTATCAGGAAACCTTCAAGGGTTCAACAAGTTCGAATATTATTTTAGGTGGATCAGCTGTATTGACTGCAGGTTCCGGAATCGACCCCAATGGGGCAGGTTATCTTCGTCTGACTACTAATCAGGCTTTACAAAGTGGTTTTATCCGTAGTGCCCAAAGCTTTCCTTCTGCAGAGGGTCTGGTAATCAGTTTTGAATATTTTACCTATGGTGGCTCAGGTGCAGATGGGATAAACTTTTTTCTATTTGATTCAAATGCGGCTTCTGCATTTAATATAGGTGGATTCGGGGGCTCTTTAGGATATGCTCAGCGGAGTGATTTAGGCTTGCCCGGGTTGAGTAAGGCTTTTATAGGTATCGCATTCGATGAATTCGGGAACTTCAGCAGCCCGGTTCAGGGGAGGGTTGGAGGTCCGGGCCAGAGACCAAGTTCAATTACAATCAGAGGTGATGGAGATGGTTCCGGATCGGTGCAAACCGGTTCAATCCCAAACAGTAATTATGAATATCTGACAAGTATTCAAACTACTAATCTAACTGCAATGGCCGCAATCGGAGCTGGAGCTGTTTTTCAGGTTGCCGGTGGGCAAAATGGTAGAACTGCAGCAGGAGGCTCACTTGATGCCGATGAAGCAGGTTACAGAAAGGCAAGGATCATACTGGAACCAAATGGTTTGGGTACAGGGTATATTGTTAATGTATTTCTCAGATTAGGAACAGAACTCAGCGAAAGGCATCTCATAATTAATCAGCCCTATATTCCGCATTCAGCAATACCATCAAACTTAAGTTTTGGTTTTGCATCTTCTACAGGGGGGGCTAATAATTTTCATGAAGTACGTAATCTGCAATTATTTGTACCCGAAAGCAGCCCAAGGAACCCGGAACTAAATACCATCAGCAAAACAGGAGAGGAGGATAAACCATTTTCCTTCACTTTAAATGATTTCTACAATCCCGATTTCGGGACTTCGGGTTTTAAAGATCCCAATGGGGATGTTTTGTCGAAGATTAGAGTCAGTACACTTCCCTTAAACGGACAATTGAAGTTAAATGGAATAGCCCTCCTTACTAATCAGGAGATTCTTTCTGCTGATATCCCAAATCTGAGTTATATTCCTAATGCAGATTTTAACGGCTCAGATAGTTTTAAATGGAATGCCGCTGATGCGGGAGGTTTGTATGCAATAACAGATGCGGATGTAAATATTGTAGTCAACCCGGTTGAGGACACTAATTCATCGCCTGATCTGTTTACAATTAGAATAAAGCTGAGCAACCCTACTTATGCCACTTATAGTCACGCCAAGAATCCGTATAATAAATCAATGGTCAGCATTTTTCAGGTTGATGATAGTCCGGCGACTGTTTATAACCTGATGTATCCCTACCTGAGGGGAGGTCAAACAGCAGGAGGCTTTATTAGTCCTGGCGTGAAATCTACCGATGGCTGTGGCAATGATCTTTTCTGGAATATCTCTGTAGCGTGTTTTATCCATGATATTAATGGTGTTGATCTGCTGGCTCAGGGAGGAAACTATATTTCATGGTCTCAGCTGGCCACAGTGACTGCTAATGGTCCGGGTTTGCAGCGGGGCTTTGATTTTATGAATCATGGCTTTGGCGGTTCAGCAGTGTTACAAAAGGATCGTTATAAGCAGATATTTTTAAATAATAAGGCAGCGTTTGATCATCTGGGTTTTAGTCCTGAATCTCTGGTAGTACCTGATACTCAGATTGGCTTCAGGTTCGGTGCCAATTCCATGGGCTTGGATGTAACCAGTCAGGCAGGTGTTGAACCTTTGAAGGATGGTGCTGTACCATTGGCTCAGGATTCATTTTCTGAAGATGTGTATGCAGCAGTTCAGAATCCTTATTTCTTTCGAAGGAATCACTGGCAGGAAACAAACAATTCAGCTCTTGTAAATGAGCATAAGGCTTATATCCTTGCGGCTTATAATAAGAGTCTGACTAAACCGATGATGTATAACTGGTTTAGTCACGGACCAGGAGAAATCGGCACCAGTAATTTTGCCTACTACCGTCAGGTTATTGAGTATATGCAGTCGCTCGCCGGCGATAATGTTATTGGTTTGAGTTTGGATCAATATCTGGGCTATCAGAAAACAAGGTATGCGGCTGAGAACGGGCCTGGAAAATCAGTCTCTTTGAGCCCTGATGGCTATCTGAATATCAGTTTTGATATGTCCGGACTTCAAAATACAGTCAGGCATCGATTAATAAGTTTACTGATAGATTCGGATGCTCAGATTGACAGTATCACCTGGACTGAAAATATCAAGGCAGTTACTTTTAATCCTGCAACCGGGCTGGTTAATATTCAGTTGAATGAAATTACTCCGGTCGATCCCTCGACTCTCCCTGTCAGGCCAACCATCATCGAAGGATCAGCAAAGATATTAGCAGAAACTCCAGATAAGATACGTTTTGAACTTGACCGGCCAATTACTCAATCTATTGCCTCTGCTTATGAAGTAGAAGGAAATACTGTTTTATCGATTTCTGAATTGCCTAATTCAGGTGGGCTGATTTGGGAGATTAGCTGTCAGAATGATTTCCTTTCAACCGATGTAGTAGGGCTTACCTATAAAGCAGAACTTGGAAATGCATTGGATTCAGGGAATGGTACAAGGATGCTTACTTATTCAAAACTTCCGGTTGTT
Source organism: uncultured Sphingobacterium sp. (assembly GCA_964524205.1). Classification (GTDB taxonomy): domain Bacteria; phylum Bacteroidota; class Bacteroidia; order Sphingobacteriales; family Sphingobacteriaceae; genus Daejeonella. The sequence goes on from CAZGCG010000187.1 coordinate 6,736, forward strand.
AACCTGTCAACAGAAACAATTCCGGAAGTGGAGCCTTTGGCGATTTCGGTGAGGAGAGATTCTGATAACATACAATTAGCAACTTTTAATACAATTGCGGAGGTTAAGTCCTACATGAGCACTTTTAACTTCAATACAAACATATCTATTGTTTTTAATAAGGATACAACCTATGTGCTGGGATCGAAGTGGACATTGAATTACGCAAATTCAAATTATACACTCACGATTAAGGGTAAATCGGATTTGCCGGCTTATCCG
>CAZGCG010000188.1:0-6994 GCA_964524205.1 uncultured Sphingobacterium sp.
TTAATATTAATGAATGATTTGTAATTCAATATAGATCTTTTAAAGCTAAATAACAAAGAGCCTGTCATCCTGAACTTGATTCAGGATCTCCTATTATTTCCGGTTTTAATACCCAATGGGGAGAACAAAATCAGCACCTAAAGAACCCTTTTAATCAACTCTTGATACATTATTCCCACCCATATTCCACACCAATCCAATACTCAAAACCCCATTACCTGCCTGCAGGTATTTCCGGTTCTTTAAACCGAAATTACTGCCGCTGCTGTATTGAAGCTGCAGATTTTTGCTGACAGCCATTCTGGTAAAAAATACAGGCTCAAAGAAAATATTATCCTCTGGTAATTGTTCCAGGCCGTTTATCTGGAATTTGTTTGAACGGACATGGCTGATTCGTAAAGCCGTACCATAGTTTAAGGGGAACCTGGCTCCAAATAAATTAAGGGTTTTCTTTTTCTTGGTGCTGTAATTTACCTGCAGGAATTTCTTGCCAAAATTAATTTCTTGTGTTTCATCGGCAATCGGTCCGCTGCTGGTGTTTGTCAGATAGATACGTTCTGAATTTCCCGTTCCAAGTCCGGCGTAAATTTCCAGGATCCGGTTTTGCTCAGCACCAATTTTTGTGAAATAGCCAATGCCACTTTCCAGCAAATTCTGTTTGAATTCTTTTCTTGCCCTTTCCTGATTGGTTACCGATGCATTCAAAAGCACCCCCCAATGATCTGAAAATGCATAGGCTGAGTTGAATGAAAAATTGCCTTTTAAAGTCAAATGTCCTGAGGCATGGACCTCATCCTTAGCACTCAGCATCGGGGTATTGGGAACATTGGGCATATAGAGGGAAGCACAACTGTTTAGTATTAGTATAAAGGCAATTAAGCTGATGGATCTGATCGTATTCATTCTGATTGAATTTACATTGGTTCAGCTTGAAGCAAATAATATGCCTTGATTTTATATTAAACGAGAATTCTTATTAATCATTACTCCCTGCCTGTCGGCAGTTTGGCTACCCTAGATATGCCATAAATGCTTTTCTATTCACTTTTCGGACATTTTAAATTTTTACTCTCGCAAAGACGCAAAGACGCAGTGGTATACTGATTACTGAATTATTCCTTCCAGCTCATGGTTTTTGCGTCTTTGCGTCTTTGCGAGACCCTTTCAACATTCACCGAAATTTTTTATAACATTGGATTTTCACAATAAAATACGCGTCTCTGTGAGACCATTTCCTTTATACTTTTCAACACCCTTCTTCCCACTCTAAAAGATTCGTAAATTTGAATTCATCCCAAAATTATCTTTATGCCTGATTTTTCGCACCTGCATGTACACACGCAATTCTCACTACTGGATGGTGCGGCAGATATCTCGCGGCTCTTCAAAAAGGCTAAAGCCGATGGCATGAAAGCGATGGCAATCACCGACCATGGGAACATGTTCGGGGTGTTCAAATTCGTTGCCGAAGCGGGTAAACATGGCGTAAAACCGATTGTGGGTTGTGAGTTTTATGTGGTGGACGATCGTCATGTCAAGCAGTTTACGAAGGAAAAGCGCGATCAGCGTTTTCATCAATTATTACTTGCTAAAAATGCGGAAGGATATAAGAACCTCGTTAAATTATGCTCTCTGGGCTATATCGAAGGATTATACAGCAAATGGCCACGTATCGATAAGGAACTGATCCTCAAACATCATAAAGGATTGATTGCTACTACCTGCTGCCTTGGTGCATCCGTACCTCAGACTATTCTGAAGAAAGGGGAGGATGAGGCTGAGATTGAATTTAAATGGTGGCTGGACCTCTTTGGTGAGGATTATTACATCGAACTTCAGCGCCATAGCATTCCTGAGCAGGAAACGGTGAATGCGGTACTGCTCAAGTTTGCCAAGAAATACAATGTTAAAATAATTTGCTCCAACGATTCGCATTATGTGGATCAGGAGGATGCAAATGCACATGATATTCTTCTATGTGTGAATACCGGCGATATGAAAAGTACGCCGATCGCTACGGATGAGGAAAGCGGAAAGGGTTTTCGGTTTGGATTCCCGAATGATCAGTTCTTCTTCAAGAGTCAGGAAGAAATGGGAAAGGTTTTTCATGATCTACCCGAATCGCTCGACAATACAAATGAGATCGTAGATAAGGTTGATATTCTTCAGTTGAAGCGGGATATCATGCTTCCGAATTTCCCGATTCCTGAGGAGTTTAAGATCCATCAGGGTCCGGAAGCTGAGAATATGAATCAGTGGGAATACCTCAAAGACCTGACTTTTAAAGGTGCCAAAGACCGTTATGTGGATATCAGTCCGGAAGTTGAAGAACGCCTAAATTTCGAGCTCTTCACGATCCGTACGATGGGTTTTGCCGGTTATTTCCTCATTGTTGCTGATTTTATCCGTGCGGGGCGTGATTTGGGTGTGTTTATCGGCCCGGGACGTGGTTCTGCCGCCGGTTCTGTGGTGGCCTATTGCATCGGGATCACCAATATCGACCCCATCAAATACAATTTGCTGTTTGAGCGTTTCCTGAACCCCGACCGTAAGTCGATGCCCGATATTGATACGGACTTTGATGATGCAGGTCGGCAGAAGGTGATTGATTATGTGGTGGATAAATACGGTAAGAATCAGGTCGCCCAGATCATTACCTATGGCTCTATGGCCGCAAAATCAAGTATTAAGGATGTTGCCCGGGTGCTTGATCTGCCATTAGCCGAGTCGAATATGCTGGCTAAGCTGGTCCCCGACAGACCGGGAACCAACCTTGTACAGGTAATGACAGCTCCGATTGATACGGTTAAAAAAGAACAGAATCCTGAAGATTTTGAGAATATTAAAACCCTTAGAAAGATTCTGGAAGATGGTAAATCCCTGCAGGCGGATGTATTAAAAGAAGCAATGATCCTGGAAGGCTCGGTGCGCAACGTGGGTGTTCATGCTGCGGGTATCATCATTGCACCATACGATCTTACGGATATTATTCCGGTCGCAACTTCCAAAGAATCTGACTTGCTGGTTACGCAGTTTGACGGGCGGGTGATTGAAGATGCGGGAGTAATTAAGATGGACTTTCTTGGACTCAAAACCCTGACCATCATTAAGGATGCACTGCGTTTGATCAAGCAGAATCATAATGTCGACATCGACATCGATTATATTTCACTCGAAGATCAGAAAACTTTTGAGCTTTATCAGCGTGGCGATACAAATGGGACTTTCCAGTTTGAGAGCGACGGAATGCAAATGTATTTGCGTGATCTGAAGCCGGATAAGTTTGAGGATCTGATTGCGATGAATGCGCTTTACCGTCCGGGGCCAATCGAGTACATCCCTAAATTCATTTCCCGTAAGCATGGTCGTGAGGCTGTGAGTTATGACCTGATGGATATGCAGGAGCATCTGGAAGAAACCTATGGTATTACGGTATACCAGGAGCAGGTGATGCTGCTCTCGCAAAAGCTTGCCGGTTTCAGCAAGGGTGATGCTGATGTGCTGCGTAAGGCAATGGGTAAGAAGCAGATCGAGGTTCTGAATAAAATGAAAGCCCAGTTTATGGAGGGCTGTAATACCAATGGTCATGATCCTAAAATTGCCGAAAAGGTATGGACAGACTGGGAGGCATTTGCGCAATATGCCTTCAATAAATCGCATTCAACCTGTTATGCTTTCGTGGCCTATCAAACGGCTTATCTGAAGGCTAATTATCCCGCAGAATACATGGCTGCGGTTTTAAACAATCAGAATAACATCGAAAAGATCTCTTTCTTCATGGAGGAGTGTAAAAAGATGGGCATCCCTGTATTGGGGCCTGATATTAATGAATCGGAACTGAGTTTTACGGTCAATAAAAAAGGTGAAGTTCGTTTTGGCATGTCGGGAATGAAAGGCGTAGGGGAGAAGGCTGTTGAAAGTATTGTTGAAGAGCGTGAGGCAAACGGATTGTATACCAGTGTGTATGATTTTGCACGCCGTACCAATTCACGTGCTGTGAGTAAGAAAGTATACGAAAACCTTGTTTATGGTGGTGCATTCGACTGCTTTGGCTTTAACCGTGCTCAGTTTTTCTTTAAACCCGATGGTGGTTTTTACAATGGAATTGAGCGTTTGGTAAAATACACGAATGATTTTCAGAATAATTTAAATTCCTCACAGGCTTCTTTGTTTGGTGGTACCAATGATGCCGAAATTACTGAACCTCAGCTTCCTGAATGTGAAGAGTGGGGATTGATTGAGAAGCTGAAGTACGAGAAGGAATCTATCGGAATTTATCTGACAGGGCATCCGCTTGATAATTATAAGTTTGAACTGGAGAATTTCTGCTCTCATCAGGTAAAACATCTGAGCCTGATTAACAGAATGAAGAGTACTGAAGCGTTGCCCGAAGATCAGGAGGAGTTTAAGAAGATTAGTAACCGGGATCTGGTTATCGGTGGTTTGGTATCGGCCTGCAGGCATGGTACTACTAAAACCGGTAAACCTTTCGGTTCTTTTATGCTCGAGGATTATGGGGAAACCTTTGAAATTGCCTTGTTTGGGGAAGATTATATCAAATTAAAGCAATACCTGGTGGTGGGCTTGTTTTTACAGGTAAGAGGTAGTGTTTCTGAGCGCTTTAAACAAAAGGATAACTGGGAATTTAAGGTCAGCAATATCGTTTTATTATCAGAATTGCGGGATAAAATGTCAAAATGTCTGACCATTCAATTGCCTCTGACTGAACTGTCTGAGACATTTATGACGAAGATGGATGAGATTGTGAAACAAAATACGGAGCATAACCCGCAGCGGAATTGTCAGCTGAAATTCATGATCATGGATTTTGAAGGAGAAACGACCCTCGAGATGCCATCCAAATCAGTAAAAATAAATCCGAGCAATGAATTTCTGGAAGATATTTCTAAATTGCTTGGCGTTCGGTATAAGTTGAATTAATGTCACATTAGCAGCAGTAATTTGTGGCAGGAATATTGAATACTATCTTTGAATTATAAACAGTAAATCTCATTATTATGGCATTAGAATTAACAGATGCAAACTTCGATGAATTAGTCCTTAAGTCTGATAAACCTGTATTGGTTGATTTTTGGGCAGAGTGGTGTGGTCCTTGCCGTATGGTAGGCCCTGTTGTTGAAGAACTTGCAAAAGAGTATGAAGGAAAAGCGATTATCGGTAAAGTAAACGTCGATAACAATCCTGGTATTTCAATGAAATTCGGAATCCGGAATATCCCGGCTTTATTATATTTTAAAGGTGGTGAAATTGTTGACAAGCAGATTGGTGCAGTTCCAAAATCGGTTCTGGCTGAGAAATTGATTAAACAACTTTAATTTCCTCATAAATCACAAAAAAGCCCTTCAGGATTTCCTGAAGGGCTTTTTTGTGAGAATGATTTTAGCTTGAATTTTTTTAGTATGAAATATCTTGTTTGATTTTCATAAGTAAGGTCTTATTCAAAGGCATTTAAACTCTAGCAAGTGGTTGAATTTATTTGAGTTCTCACATACGACCCCTTCAGGGTCGGAAAACTCGATTTTACAATGATTCTATAAACATACGACCACCTACGGGGTCGGCTGATCTGTGATTCAACCTTAAGTGTGGTTCAGAATTGAGGATTGTCCTACAAGCTTAGAATTTCTCAACTGACCCTGAAGGGGTCAAATGTTTATAGCATTAGGTTAACACAGATATCCCGACCCTGAAGGGGTCGCATGTGTTCAAATTCATACCCGGTTAGTTGAGTTGAACAACAAATGAATGACCAAAAACTCTGAATTTTACTCAACGCATCATTTCCAATACTCCAAAAACTCTCCCGGTACAGCTTTTTGCAACATATTCTGATAAATATACCTCACATTTTCCTGCGTGCTATGCCTTGCTTTTGAGCCTCCCCAGCCATGGCGTTCACCAGGATAAAGCATAAATTCAAAATGCTTATTCAAATCCTGTAATTTGTCAATCAGTTGAATACTGTTTTGCATGTGAACATTATCATCCATGGTGCCATGCACAATGCGCAGACTTCCTTTAAGCTTATCAGCATAGCTCAGGACTGAAGTTATCTTGTATCCCTCCGGATTGTTTTGTGGGGTTCCCATAAAACGCTCTGTATAATGGGTATCGTATAATCCCCAGTCGGTCACCGAATAATTGGCAATACCATGGGTAAATACATCAGCGCCATAAGTTAAAGCCATGGCTGTCATGTATCCGCCAAAGCTACCGCCAGTGATTCCAATCCTGTTTCCGTCAACATAAGGTTTTGATTTAAGCAGAATTGCAGCATCCATATAATCTTCAATTTCATATTTCCCCATTTTACGGTAAATGAAATCCATCCCAGTCTTGCCCAAATGCCCTGAACTGCGGTTATCAATTGCTACCTGTATCACTCCTTCCTTAGCCCACCAGTAGGTCTGCCCCAGGGGGCTGCTCCATTTATCGAAAACCCTTCCTGCATCCGGGCCACCGTAAACAGAAATCCATACCGGGTATTTTTTTGCCGGATCGAAGTTAAGTGGTAAAATAACCGTCATTGGCAGTTCGAGTCCGTCGCGGGTTTGATAATAAGAGAGTTCAGTTTTTGGCATTTTGAAGGAATCGTATGCCAAACCTTTAGCATCTGCAAGCTCCCTGATAACATTGCCTTTGGTATCCATTAAGGCAGATTTTGGCGGAGTAGTTAAATTCGAATAAGTCGTAATGAAGTGCTTCCCATCGGGTGCGAGGCTGATCTGATGATCGTAATTGCCAAATGTTAGCCTTTGAGGTTCTTCAGTTCCCTTCAAACCAACACGATAAAGGTCATTACGGGTTGAGTTTTCCTGTCTTGCGGTAAAATAAATTTCCTGGGCTCTTTCGTCAACCATCAGCAGTTCTGTCACGCGCCAGGTACCTGAAGTTAATTGCTTTTTGAGGTTACCTTCAAGGCCATAATAATAGAAATGCCCCCAGCCGCTTTTATCACTTTTCAGGATAAAAC
>CAZGCG010000189.1:0-6967 GCA_964524205.1 uncultured Sphingobacterium sp.
ACTGAGAGCGATAAGCTGCTCCTGGAAATGACAGATCTGGCAAATCAGATCAGTAAACACAGGACTGATTCTATCCCAAAGGTAGAAACACAGGTAATGCATACATTATCAGAAATTGGCATGCCAAATGCTGTTCTGCAAATATCAAATGAAAGCCTTCCGGAAGGAAAATTCGACACAAACGGAAATAATCAGATCAGATTTCTTTTCAGTGCGAACAAAGGGCAGAGTCCCTTGCCAATGAACAAAGTTGCATCGGGAGGTGAACTTTCACGCTTAATGCTTGCCATTAAATCTTTAGTTGCAGTACATACCTCACTTCCAACCATAATATTTGATGAAATCGATACCGGAATATCCGGAGAGGTAGCATTGAGGGTTGGGAATATTATGGAAAAATTATCGAAAAATATGCAGGTTATCGCAATAACCCATCTGCCACAGATTGCCAGCAAAGGAAATACTCATTTCTGTGTTTACAAAGATGAAGAAAGTGACATTACACATACCAACATCCGGGAACTGGATAAAGAAGAACGGGTGATGGAACTTGCAAAGATGCTTAGCGGCAATAATCCCGGAGAATCTGCGATACAAAATGCCAGAGAATTACTCTTAAATTTTTAAAGAGTTTAAGAATTAGAGATTAATAATAACTTTACCTTTTTATTTACGTCAAAAACCAAAATCAATCATATGTATAACTTACTGAAAGGTAAAAGAGGAATCATTTCAGGTGCTTTGGATCAAAATTCAATTGCCTGGAAAGTTGCAGAGAAAGCTCATGAAGAAGGTGCTGTATTTGTTCTTACCAATGCACCAATAGCCATGCGGATGGGTGAAATTAACTCATTGGCTGAAGCCACCGGATCACAAATTATACCGGCTGATGCTACAAGCGTAGAAGACCTGACCAATCTGTTCACTCAATCTCAGGAAATTCTGGGAGGAAAAATCGATTTTGTTCTTCACTCTATTGGCATGAGCGTTAACATACGCAAGAAGATTCCTTATCCTGAACTTAACTACGAATACTTTCAAAAAGGAATAGATGTTTCTGCCCTGTCATTACATAAAATGTTAAGTGTAGCCAAGAAACTGGATGCAATAAACGAATGGGGAAGTGTGGTTGCACTTACTTATATGGCAGCACAGCGTACCTACCCTTTCTATACTGATATGGCTGATATCAAAGCAATGCTTGAATCAATTGCCCGGAGCTTCGGTTATCACTACGGATTGGATAAAAAAGTTCGTATCAATACCGTTTCACAGTCTCCAACAAAAACTACTGCAGGTACCGGAATCAAGGGGTTTGGCAGCTTCTACGATTATGCCGACGCAATTGCACCACTTGGAAATGCTGATGCAGAATCCTGTGCAGATTATTGTATCACCTTATTCTCTGACCTTACCCGTATGGTAACCATGCAAAATCTGTTTCACGACGGCGGATATTCTTCTACCGGAGTAAGTGATGATGTGATGTACCGTTTAGGTGTTGAGAACAATGAGGGTTAATATTTGAATGAGCGATTAAGAAATTCCCAATTTCCCATTTCCTATTCCCATTGATTGTAGTGTAATTGAGCAGTTATAAATTATTTGAGATCGAGAAATTAATTTCTATTCGTAATTAAAGAATATTCTGGGCGTTACCCGCTTGGGCGGGTCGGGCTCTATGTTACAATCTTTTTATGCTTCGCAAAAAAAGGATTTTCACTCCGATCCCTAACGCACTAAACGCCGTACACATCTACAAAAAGGCCCGTTCTAAAATTATAGAACGGGCCTTTTTGTGCGAAAAGTGTTTCTCAACTGTCAATTGTCAACTGTCAACTGTCAACTAAACTAAATTGATTCAATTAGTACGATCTTCACCTTTACCGACCCCGGTGGAGTGACCGTTCCAATTCCATCAGAGCTTTGTATTTCGAGAACAATCTGTCCGGAACGGGTTAAATAACTGTAGGATACACCATTATAGACCTGAGGAATCTGCTCATAAGTCCCATTATCAAAGGAAATATAAACCAGAACTCCACCATAATCGTTAAAATTATTATCGATCTCAGGCATATTGATTGAAGCGGTATAAAACTGGCCTCCATCAAGCTTAATCCAGTTCCCCGGGTTAAGAGTTGCAAAAATGGTGCGGTTAGGGACAATATATTCCTTTTTGCATCCTGCACCTAATAACATAATACTCATGGCAAAAAGAAAGACTGACTTTTTCATAATAATAATACAGGAAATGCCTGTATAATGATGACGCAAAAAAAGGGCTGACAGTTGCATCTGTCAGCCCTTTATTAAGAAATTAAAATAGCTTATTCCTCTTTCTTTTCTTCTTTCTTTCTTTTAACGGATTTAGCTTTAGAAATAATCCGGATCTCCTCTTTTTCCTTATCGTAATCTACCTCCATTGTATCTCCTTCTGCAAGCTCTCCTTTCAGAATTTCTTCAGCGATCGGATCTTCAAGATGTTTTTGAATTGCACGTTTCAAAGGACGTGCACCAAAATTTGAATCATAACCCTTTTCGGCGATGAAATCTTTGGCTGCTTCAGTAAGCTTAATTTCATAACCCAATCCTTGAATCCGGTCAAATAAAGCCTTTAACTCAATATCAATGATCTTAAAGATATCTTCCTTGGTCAGTGAATTAAACACAACCACATCATCAACACGATTCAGAAATTCAGGAGCAAAAGCACGTTTCAATGCATTTTCTATAACTCCTCTTGAGTAGGTATCGGCCTGTGAAGATTTTGCCACAGTACTGAAACCAACACCTTGTCCGAAATCCTTTAATTGTCTAGCTCCGATATTCGAAGTCATGATAATAATCGTATTCCTGAAATCCACCTTACGACCCAGACTATCAGTAAGCTGACCCTCATCGAGTACCTGTAAAAGTATATTAAACACATCAGGGTGAGCCTTTTCAATCTCATCCAGAAGAACTACTGCATATGGTTTTCTTCTGACTTTTTCTGTCAGCTGTCCGCCTTCTTCATAACCCACATATCCCGGAGGCGCTCCAACTAAACGTGAAACGGCAAATTTCTCCATGTACTCACTCATGTCAACCTGGATCAATGCATCCTCAGTGTCAAACATGAAGCGGGCAAGTTCTTTGGCTAACTCTGTCTTTCCAACACCGGTCGGACCCAGGAATATAAAAGAGCCAATTGGTTTTTTTGGATCCTTCAATCCGGCACGGGTACGCTGAATTGCTTTCGTTAATTTCTTAACCGCATCTTCCTGACCAATCACTCTCGTATTGATTGCATCAAACATTCCCAGCAATTTGATACTGTCTGTCTGACCAACCCTTTGAACAGGGATACCGGTCATCATGGATACTACTTCGGCAACATTATCTTCGGTTACTGTATAACGCTTAGTCTTGGTTTCTGCTTCCCACTCACTTTTCGCTTTTTCAAGCTCTTCGAGCAGGTTTTTCTCTGTATCACGAAGTTTAGCAGCTTCCTCATATTTCTGACTGCGAACAACCTTATTCTTTTCAATTTTGATCTCCTCTATCTTCTGCTCCACATCAATAATGTTTTGCGGAACATGGATATTGGTCAGGTGAACCCGTGATCCTGATTCATCCAGAGCATCAATAGCCTTATCAGGCAGGAACCTGTCAGTAATATAACGTGTTGTCAAACTAACACATGCGTTGATAGCCTCATCAGTATAGGTTACACCATGATGCTCTTCATATTTTTCTTTAATGCGGTTCAGGATCTCAATAGTCTCGACCGGAGTTGCCGGCTCAACCATTACCTTCTGGAAACGACGATCAAGGGCACCATCCTTTTCAATATACTGACGGTACTCATCCAGTGTAGTAGCACCGATACATTGAATTTCGCCTCTTGCTAAAGCAGGTTTGAACATATTGGAAGCATCCAGCGAACCTGATGCACCTCCCGCTCCAACAATGGTATGGATCTCATCAATGAACAGAATGACATCAGGAGATTTCTCCAGTTCATTCATCACCGCTTTCATTCGCTCTTCAAATTGACCACGGTACTTGGTACCGGCAACTAAAGAAGCAAGATCCAGGGTAACTACCCTTTTATTAAATAATACCCGGGATACTTTGCGCTGAACAATTCTTAATGCAAGTCCTTCTGCAATCGCAGATTTACCCACACCCGGCTCACCAATCAGTATTGGGTTATTCTTTTTACGACGGGATAAAATCTGGGATACCCGTTCAATTTCTTTTTCGCGACCAACAATAGGATCCAGTTTACCATCCTCAGCAGCGCGTGTCAGATCCCTGCCAAAATTATCCAGAACCGGAGTTTTTGATTTAATGTCAGAAACCTTCTTAGGCTGACTAAAGCTTTCTTCTTCCCTGAAATCATCATCACCGGCAGGTGATCCCGGAGCTTCGTCGCGGAAACCTTCCTTATTATTCTCTACTTCAGCCTTGAATATATCGTAGTTCACATTATACTGCTGCAATATCTGCGATGCAATATTATCCTCATCCCTCAAAATTGATAAAAGCAAATGCTCTGTACCGATAATATCGCTTTTGAATATTTTAGCCTCTAAGTAAGTGATTTTAAGCACCTTCTCTGCCTGCTTTGTTAAAGGAATATTTCCAAGATTAACAGTTGTACTGGATGTACCCTTCACAGAATCCTCGACAGATTTGCGCAAACGGGCAGTATCAACCCCTAAACCTTTTAAAATTTTTATTGCCATACCATCTCCTTCCCGGATAAGCCCCAGCAATAAATGCTCTGTGCCAATATAATCATGGCCCAGTCGCAGAGCTTCTTCTCTGCTATATGATATCACGTCTTTGACGCGTGGAGAAAATTTCGCTTCCATTTGTATACCTTTCTGTATTTTAATGCCCTAAGCTATTAATAAAATGAATTAATAGACATCAGGCTATTGTAACAAGTTATCAACAATTACGCCATTTCGGTTAAAAAGGTTTTACGATATGAAGACATAATAAAGTTGACATGTCTCTGACTAAAATCCGATATTTGAACCTCAATCAATATACGAATGTCAGACGAAAAAATAATATTTTCTATGGCCGGGGTAAATAAGATTTACCCCCCACAGAAACAGGTTCTTAAAAATATCTATCTGTCTTTTTTTTACGGAGCAAAGATCGGGGTAATCGGATTAAATGGTTCGGGTAAGTCTTCTGTATTAAAGATTATTGCCGGATTAGACAAATCATACCAGGGTGAAGTGGTATTTGCTCCGGGCTATACAGTGGGCTATCTGGCTCAGGAACCCATTCTGGACCCTGAAAAAACGGTTCGGGAAGTTGTGGAGGAGGGTGTTGCCTCAACCACAGCAATTCTTAAAGAGTATGAAGAGATCAACGAAAAATTCGGTCTTCCTGAGGTTTATGAGAATGCCGATGAGATGGATAAACTACTCGCCAGACAGGGTGAATTGCAGGATCAGATCGATGCCTCTGGTGCATGGGAACTGGACAGTAAACTGGAGCGTGCGATGGATGCATTACGTTGTCCGGAGCCTGATACAAAAATTGCCATATTGTCAGGCGGTGAGCGCAGGCGCGTAGCATTATGTCGCTTGTTGCTTCAGGAACCAGATGTTTTGTTATTGGATGAGCCTACCAACCACCTCGACGCAGAAAGTATCGACTGGCTGGAGCAGCATCTGAAACAATATAAAGGAACTGTAATTGCAGTTACCCACGACAGGTATTTCCTCGATAATGTTGCGGGATGGATACTTGAGCTTGACCGCGGAGAAGGTATTCCATGGAAAGGGAATTATTCATCCTGGCTGGAACAAAAGTCCAAACGTTTGGAATCTGAAGAAAAAACTGAAAGCAAACGTCAGAAAACTCTGGAAAGAGAATTGGAATGGGTTAGAATGGCTCCAAAAGCGCGTCATGCGAAATCCAAGGCTCGTTTATCAAATTATGAGAAACTGGCCTCCGAAGACACGAAAGAGCGTGAAGATAAACTGGAATTGTTTATTCCACCCGGACCAAGGCTAGGCAATCTCGTAATTGAGGCTCAGAATGTAAGTAAAGCCTATGGCGATAAAATACTTTTTGATAATCTGAGTTTCTCCTTACCTCCGGCTGGTATTGTTGGGATCATCGGACCAAACGGCGCTGGAAAAACTACTTTATTCAGATTGATTACTGGTCAGGAACAACCCGATTCAGGATCTTTCAGGGTAGGTCCTACAGTAGCTCTTGGTTATGTTGACCAGAATCATGATGACCTGAATCCTGAGAAATCAGTCTGGGAAAACATCACCGATGGTAATGAAACCATTATGCTTGGCAACAGACCCATCAACTCAAGGGCATATGTCTCCAAGTTCAACTTCAACGGAGCAGATCAGCAGAAAAAAGTTGGTGTATTATCTGGCGGAGAAAGAAACCGGGTTCACCTTGCAATTACGCTGAAGAAAAGCTCTAACGTACTCTTGCTGGATGAGCCGACCAACGATATTGATGTTAACACACTGAGAGCGCTGGAAGAAGGTTTAGAAAATTTCGGTGGTTGTGCGGTGATCATTTCCCACGATCGATGGTTCCTTGACAGGGTTTGTACACACATCCTCGCATTTGAAGGAAATTCTCAGGTTTACTATTTCGAAGGAAACTATTCTGAGTACGAAGAGAACAGAAAGAAACGTACGGGCGACGTCACTCCTCACCGACTGCGGTATAAAAAACTGACTGACTAAGATTCTGGTCGTACTGGTTGGTGTTAATACCAACCAGAGGGAAAGATGAATTTCTTATGGTCGGTACACTATTGTCCATTTTAACTTTTATTCTTCGACCCCAAAGGGGTCGTATGTTTATAGAAAAATCATAAATGCCTGTTTCCCGACCCTGAAGGGGTCGTATGTTTATAGAAAAATCCTAAATGCCTTTTTCACGACCCTGAAGGGGTCGTATGTATTAAAAATTTTCA
>CAZGCG010000190.1:0-6943 GCA_964524205.1 uncultured Sphingobacterium sp.
ATAGTTGAACGCATCGCCTCTCAGGGATTGTAGAATGTTGAGGAGTCCCGCTTAGCTGTTGTCTGAACTATGATTCAGATGATTTATTTGATTATTATGATTCATTAAAATCAAAAAATCATAGTTCGGACAAAATACTATATTTAATCAACCATAAATAAGTTCAAAAATGAAAAACCAGGTCTCAATCTCCATTTTTCTTTCTATTATTTTACTTTTTGGTTCTGCTTCAAATGCTACTGATATGCCAATTCAAACCAGTACTGCATGGAAAGCCGGAGTGGCCAGAGTGAAGATCACACCCGAAGAACATATGTGGATGGCAGGATACGCTTTTCGCAATAAGCCTTCGGAAGGGAAACTGACAGATTTATGGGCAAAAGCACTGATTCTGGAAGATGCAAGTGGGAAACGGGCAGTCATGATCTCCCTGGATCTGGTTGCTATCCGAAAAGTAATCTCTGAACCTGTAAGAGACCGCATCGAAAAACAATTCGGATTAACAAGGTCCCAGATTCTGATCAATGCTTCACATACACATACCGGACCGGAGACTCAATCTGCACCACATATTTTCACACTTGAAAAAAGGGAATTAGACAAGATCGACCGATATGCAAAAAAGCTGGAAGATCAGCTGGTTAATTTAGTCGGCGAGGCTTTAAAAAACCTGCAGCCTGCAACACTTTACTCCGAGAATGGGGTCAGCCGCTTTCAGGTAAACAGAAGGAATAATAATGAAAACAATCTGTCTTTTCAAACCGCATTAAAAGGGCCAAATGATTTTGCAGTACCGGTCATTAAAGTAATCAATGCGAAAGGGAAAATCATGGCGATTGCCTTCGGCTATGCCTGCCACAATACAGTTCTTGGGACCTATGAATGGTCGGGGGATTATGCTGGTTTTGCGCAGATCGAACTCGAAAAAAGATATCCGGGAGCAATGGCATTATTCTTTCAGGGAGCAGGGGCGGATCAGAATCCGCTACCGAGAAGGACAGTAGCTTTGGCAATGCAATATGGTGAAACACTGGCAGCCTCTGTCGACAGGGTTTTAAAAGAAGAAATGAAGCCACTTTCATCTGAACTGACTCTTTCCTATTCAGAGATTGATCTTAAGTTTGAGAAGGCAAGTCCGACGAAAGAGGAACTCAAATCACTGATGAGTGATACCTCCAAGACACCCGATTATCTGAAAGCAAGTGCAAAAGTGCTGCTTTCGAAGCTGGAAAAAGGGGAAAAACTGATGACATCCTATCCCTATCCTCTGCAGGTATGGAAGCTTGGGGAACAGCCTCTTATAACAATGGGTGGTGAGGTACTGGTAGGGTACGCCAATGAACTTAAGAAGATTTACGGACAGAATATATTTGTTTTTGGGTATAGTAATGATGTGATGGCCTACATTCCAACCAGAACAGTATGGAAAGAGGGTGGATATGAAGCAAGCCGTTCGCCCATATTTACTACGCCCTGGGCATCGGATATTGAGGATGTGATTATCAGGGAAGTGAGAAGACTGGCGGAACAGGCTGGGGTAAAGAAATCGGATAAATAAGACCCGATAGCTCTCAGGTCACCATGACTGTGACTGACGAAATCGACTTTCTAATCGCCCAGGTGATTTCGCAAGTCGGGGTAGTTAAGACTTACGAATTTACTTAGACGTTATGCAAGATAAATTCGTCAGTCGCATCTTGATTAATTCGTGGGCATCCGCTTCGGTGTTAGGATAACGGTAATAATACCAACAATTGCTAAAACGATCAGAACAGAGAAGCCATTGGCATAGCTTCCGCTGATGTCCCTGATCCATCCCACCATCCAGGGCATAATTGCTTCGGCAAGGCCATCACCGGTTAAGACAATTCCCATAACCCTGCCCATCACTTTAACACCAAACAACTCGGCAGCCATTAGTGGGATGATCATATAATCACCTCCCAGGCCTATTCCAAAAACGATCGCAAAGACATAGATCACCCCCGGCGTTGTTGCAAAATAAAGCAGTGGAATCGCAGAGGCAACAAGGCAATAGATCAGCAGCATCACATATTTCTTCTCAATTTTATCGGCAAGCCAGCCCATAAATAAACGCCCGAAAATACTGGCAGCAAGGATTAAGGAGAGCACGTTTGCAGCCTGAGTTTGGGAATATTTAAGATCCAGACTGAAGAATAATTTCAAATTCTGACTGGTTGCACTTACGGCTCCTATGGAACACATACTTCCAATCAGCAATAAATAAAAGGCTCTTGTTTTTAAAATAGCTTTAATATCCCGTTTAGGTTCTTCTGGCTTATCAGTTGCGGCAGAATCTCCGGTTTGAGGAGGATTATCTTTAACAAACCAGGCCATTGGAAATGACAAAACGATCATTGTCACACCCAGAATGACCAGTGCATGTCGGTATCCGAATTCCACGTTTAAAGCTTTTGCAATCTGAGGAGCCAGCATCCCTCCGATTCCGATTCCCAGATAAGCAAAGCCCATCGCCTTACCGCGGGCCTTATCAAACCAGCGTGAGGTTAATACCTGATTAGGCAATGGTCCGCCGCACATATAGCCCAAAGCACTAAATATATAAAACACATAAAACTGCCAGAGGGAGGTCATCAATCCCAAACCGATTACTGCGCCACCGGCCATTAGAATACCGGCCAGCATCATTTTCCTGGGTCCGAAGCGATCGATCAGGTAACCTACCACAAATCCAAACAATCCTACCAGAATTTTAGCAAATGCATTACCTGAGGTTACGGTTGCGCGTGTCCATCCAAACTCCTGAACCCAGAAATCATAAAAGAAGGTCAGTCCGTAAAACATGATTCCAATCAGGGAGAACAGACTTAAAAAGCCGGTGGCTGCTACACGTGCCTGACCTGATTTTAATGCACTTTGATTTTCTGAGTATTCTTTCATTCGGAGTACGGTTCCGGACATGACCGGATACTGAGTCTAAATATAACAACACAAAACAACTATCAATAAAAATTGATAAAAAATTGTGTTTTAATTGATCGTGTAGGTAAACGGGAGGCTTAATGTAGTGTAAAAGAGGCTTAGGTCCTGGAGATGGTTTGGCAAAATACCAGGCAAGGGAAAATGAAAATCTATACGATGATGTATTTAGTTTTATTCTTCAGTCCTTGTTTTCTAATTAATTTTAACTCAGTTCCTTTCAGAAGATCCCTGCTGGCAGTTGCTGTTGAAATATCCTTAAATACATTCATATAATCCTTCCTGCTAAATTCTTTTATACCAAGCTGAAGAAAATATTCCAGCCTCTGGAGATCTGTAAATACTCTGTTATTGAAGTTAAGCAGTTCTGCAAGAGATCTATCGATCACATCAAGCATGTACATTATAAAGTCAGTAGATTTTCCTGACTGATCGCTTAAGGCCAGTGCCTTATAATACTCATTTTGAGTTGAACTGATCAGTGTTTCAAAAGGTAGAAATTCAAATACAGGATACTCTTTCTGCAGGATTAGAGTTTGCCAGAGTCTACCCATGCGACCATTTCCATCCATAAAAGGGTGAATAAACTCCATTTCATAATGAAAAACACAACTTTTGATCAATGTCAATTCATCCTTACTTTTAACATAATCAAAAAGTTCCTTCATCAAATAGGGAACATTTCCAAATGGCGGAGCAACATGAGTGATATTTGAACCTTTTAAAATACCGACACTTCTATTCCTGTAATTACCTGCATTTTCTACCAGCCCGTTCATAAGCATTTTATGTGCGGAAAGAAAAGATTTTTCTGATTCAGGGGTGAAACTGTCTAATACATTGTAAACCTGAATGGCGTTCATAACTTCCTGAATGTCCTTCTTAGGCCCAGCTACTATTTTATTGTCAATAATTGCCGAAACCTGATCTACCGTCAATGCATTTCCTTCAATTTGCAGGGAAGAATGAATTGTTCTGATTTTATTTTGTTTTCTAAGTTTTGGACTTTGCCTGTTTAGATAAAAGGCATTCACTTCTCCCAATTTCATTGATATTGAGCTGATTAATTTTAGAATCTTCGGTGAAATGAGGCATGGAGGCTTCATTGATACTATCATTTGATAGTATCAAAGCTATGAATTTTTGCAATACTAATCTCTCAATTATGATTCGATCGATAAACCAAAGTTGATGGAAGTCAGAGAATACAAAAAGTTATGATTTGTAAGTGAAAAACCGACAGAAATGATCATAAAATCTCTCGCTAAGACGCAAATAATTTACAGATAAAAGAATGATTAATTTATACCCCGCCCTTCGCGTCTCTGCGTCTTTGCGAGACAATCTGAAATGCTGACCATGACATTCCCTTCATTCCAATCGGGTCTTATGTTTCGGAGTCTAAGGCAATGATGACCTGCTTACTATCAAACTCGCTGAATTTACCCTGACTCCAATTCAAAAAGAAATAAGTTAAACCAATCATTCCAAATTTTCTTTGCGCTTGACAATATTTTTATAATCCCATTGAATTCCTATTGATTTTTGCAGCCAACGCTTCAAATCATTGATCTCAATATCGGAACCATGAGTATAGAATACAGAAGCATCCTTGAAATTTTTGCCAATAATTATTAGTCCGTCCTCATCGAAATCGGCCCCACTCCAAAACATTAAACGAATACCAGGTTTCTGTTTGCTGTAACCCACAATAGGGTTTCCATTTAAAAACCATACAGGATGAGCATGCCAGATTTTACTTTCAGCATCAGACAGTTCTCTGTCGATTGTCAATGCTAGGAAATCACAGATATCCTTGTCTTCGGGACTTAGCTTTTCATTAAAGGTTTTTATTTCAGGTACATACCTTTTGAATGATTGAATATCCTGCTAATCAGAGAATTTAATGCATCGAATGCAATCCAATAGTATTTCCTTCCGTGTCCATCAGAATTGAGCAAAATCCATGCTCACCAAGTGACATTTTTGGCTGTAAAACTTTCCCCCCGGCTGCTTCTGCCCTGCCTTCTTCTATTGAACAATCTTCTGAGGCAAAATAAACCAGGGTACCACCTGCACCAGGACCCATATTTTCCATTTTAACTAATGCCCCACTAATATTCCTATCGCTTTCTGCCCAGGGGAAACTAAGCATTTGCATTTCCCCTACACTGTCAGGCATTGGCAATTCGTTTAATTTAACTTGTAATAGGGCTTCGTAAAATTTCTGAGCCCGGCTCATATCATCTACATAAATTTCTACCCAGGTAAACGGGTTTTTAACTTGTGCTCCCATAGCTATAATTGTTTGATTATTAAATTTATCTGTCTGCTTCTTTGTTTTAGCCAGAATACCCTTTACTTAACCAAAGTATAGGTTAGCGCCCCTGATGGACACCTATCCAACTGAGCTTTCAACTCTTCTGTTGAGGCATTTTCAATCGTAATCCAGGGCGATTCTTTCGGTTTATAGACTTGCGGCAAAGCTTTCACACAAATACCTGAGTGCTGGCAAAGTTTGGGCTGCCATTTGATGGTGATCTCACCATTGGAATATTCTTTGTTCATAAGCTCAAAATTTACAACAAAGTACAAAATTTTATAATTGTAGTATGTTCCTGAATATTAATAAATCATCAAGATTTGACTCTCAGATCAATATCTTTTAACTGAACTGCTTAGGCTTTTGTCTTTGCCCGGCTAGTTCCACGATTTCTGTAATCCGTTTTTGTCTGGTTTCAATTCTTTTTGCCAAAACCAACCATTGCAAAATATTCCGTTTATCTGATCTGCTTAGACTGAGAAAATAATCCTTTGAATCAGGATTTTTTTGAAATTCTGCTTCAAGATCATCCGGAATTTCGAGAGATTCAGCGGTATCTAAAATCGACCAGAAGCCGTTTTGTTTCGCAATAGCTATGGATTCAAAACCGGCATCAGTCATTAGTCCTTCTGATATTAAGCGTTCGACTTTCTCTTTGTTTATTTTTGACCAAACACTCTTAGCCTTTCTTTTGCTAAAGAACTGCATAAACCTTTCATCATCAATCGGTTTAGCCTTGCTGTCTATCCATCCAAAACAAAGGGCTTCATCCACTGCATCGTTATATTTCACCGTAGGTTTACCTGCCTTAACTTTATAGTAGATCAACCAGACTGATTGCCTGGATCGATGATTTTCCAGCAACCAGTTTCGCCAGCCCTGCCGGTTTGCCGGGCAAAATGTATCCATCTCCTGATCGCTCATTAATCAGGATTTTTTTTCAAAATATACCTTTCCGGTTTGCTTTGAGTTCTTGCAATTAAATTCCTTGCTTCCAGATCAAGTTTTACAGTTTCTCCATACCACTGAACTCCCCCATCAAAATTGTCTTTTACCCTTTGATATAATTCTTCCATCAGCTCAGTATGTGTTGGTTCTAGTTTGGCTAAAATGCTTAGAAGATGGTCCCGTATAAAATTGTATTTCTCTAAAGAAATCTTCTTATTCGTTTTGCCGGCTTGTGGATGCAATGTTTGAATTAATTCTGATTTCATTTGGTATTCTCCTACACGATAAGAAAATTGTTTTATGATACTGATAAAAGCTTTAAACTTCTATTTCGCCTGAATACAATAAGAAGTAATTTTCTGAATCTGATCAGAATCGTTGAACTCATACAAATCGCAGGCTGAGACAAAAGAAACCCGTTTCCCATCCCGTATAAACTCCGCTGTTCCATTTACAACAACCTTATTAGCCTCAGAAATCACATTCAGCGTTTTAAAGTTGGTTGTAACAGATTTAAAGTATTGCCCCACCTGATTGCAATTATCAATAATCGCCTTTTTCCCGACGAACTTATCCTCTTCCACTACTTCCCAAATGGCATCATGGGCAATGAAATCATTTGTTTTGTCAAACTCTCCGTTTGAAAATGCGGTAGCTAGTTCTGCTTTTGTCATCTATTTTAGGCAGTGTAGTTATATCATTGAAAATTTG
>CAZGCG010000191.1:0-6887 GCA_964524205.1 uncultured Sphingobacterium sp.
ACCTACAAGAGCTATTAGAAATTATTTAAGCAAGAGACAATCATGGATGATTTCAACAGGCAGAATGATGAGTTTTGGAAATGGGGGATTATCTATTTCAATCCGAGTGATCCTTCTATATGGATTGAAAAGCGTATCGGTATCGGCTGGACCTTGAATTTTGCACATAAGGAATCCTGGTTTATTATGATGATGATTCTTGCTATTCCAGTGTTTTTTTTGGTTTTTACAGTTTTGGGATAGGTTGTGTTTTATTTGATTGAAGCCCTCAGTTGGTTTGAGTCAAAATTTGATCTAAACTCACTGAGTTCCCTCTCCGCCCAAGGCGGATTCGGGATGACAGTGGTTTCAGCACCTTATTTCTTCCAAGCAGCCTGTCATCCTGAACGCAGTGAAGGAACTTAGCGCTCTTGAAACGAAATTTTGCCCTTAAATAAAGTTCAATAAATATTTCCTCCATCTTTTTATTAATTTGTTCTCTGAAGAAATCATTTCTCCTTAAGATGGCTGGATGTGATCATTCAATTTTCAATCTCTTTTATGAAAAAATTAAGATTAATTCTTGCATTTGAAGTTCTTGTGCTGGTGCTTTGCCTCGTAACAAATGGTTTCGGCATTATTGGGAAAACGGGCGGCTCGAATTTTCCGGTTCAATCCCTAAACAAGGATAGCATCCCTGGAGTTCAGAAGCTCAAGGACATCATGATCTATGAAGACCCTCAGTTCTATTCCTCATTTCCATCCATTGTAAAACGGCCAAATGGAGAATTACTTTTGGCTTTCAGACGGGCACCCGACCGTAAAGTGTTTGGCGAAGGCCATACGGATCATGTTGATCCAAACAGCTATCTGGTTTCATTGAGGTCGAAAAATGGAGAAAACTGGTCAAAGAATCCGGAACTCATCTATGCTCACCCATTTGGCGGATCTCAGGATCCCTGTTTACTTCAACTGCGGGACGGTACCGTATTATGTACCAGTTATGGCTGGGCCTTTCTCAGGCCTGATGGTATGGCAAATCTTAAAAAACCTTATTTCCTTGCCGGGGGTGCGGTGTTTTTAGGGGGCTATCTGGTACGTTCAAAAGATGGCGGCAAAAACTGGGAGCAGCCAATCTATCCGCCACATATAGAGCCTGAGATAAATATAAATCCGATGGGTAATCCTGTTCCGGCCTACAATCGTGGTGCCCTTTATGAAGGAAAAAGCGGAAGAATCTTCTGGGCAGTGGCAGCAAGCCATGCTCCCGGAAAAACTTCTGTTCATCTGATCAATTCTGACGATAAGGGTCAGACCTGGAATTATTCAGCTCCGGTGGCTGTTGATGATAAAATTTCATTCAATGAAACCTCAGTTTATGAAACTCCAAAAGGGGATATTCTCGCATTCCTGAGGACTGCAGGCTATGAAGATCAGGCTTGTATTGCCCGTTCAACAGATGGTGGCAAAACTTTCAGCAAATGGGAGGGAATGGGATTTAAAGGTCATCCAATGAATGCACTCCGGCTTCCGGATAAGCGGGTGTTGATCACTTATGGCTATCGTCATAAACCGTTTGGTATCCGTGCCCGGATTCTGAATGAAGAATGTACCGATTATAAAACTGCTCCCGAGATTATTCTGCGTGAGGATGGTGGGAGCGGAGATCTTGGCTATACCTGGCCGGTTCAATTGGATAAGAAGCGGGTTCTGGTTGTTTATTATTTCAATAAGGATAATGGCACAAGATCGATTCAGGGAACGATCTTAAAAGTTGATTGATTGTAAGCCTGGTTCTTTAAATATATGAACCCGTCCCTCAAAGCGGGACAGGTTCATCAGAGTTTTCAGCTTTATAAGTCCATTTTTAATTGGGACTGTTTAGGTTTTTAAGTACTGCCTTTGGTTCTTAAACCCGATTGCAGCGGATACCGGCCTGTGCTTAAGGCCTGTGGAGTATGAGCGCAGAGCGGGTCTACCATTAAAGATTGCAGAACAGCAGTTTTTCAAATGATAAACCTTAGCAGCATAAAGGAAAAGCATCTCTATATCTTACCCTTAAACATTTAAAATCCAAACAGATTACTTAAACTTATCAGCTTCCCGATAAGCTTTGATCAGTGCCAGCTCTCCTTCTTTACCCGGCACTGCATTTCCGTGCTCCATCCCAAGAACGCCCTTAAAGCCTTTGCCATCAATGTATTTGAATACATTCCTGTAATTGATCTCACCGGTTCCCGGTTCTTTTCTTCCCGGGTTATCACCGATCTGAATGTAGGCGATTTCATCCCAGCATTTCTCCATGTTTGTGATCAGATTGCCTTCATTTTTCTGCATATGGTAAATATCATACAGGATCTTACAGGAAGGACTATTTACACCTTTACAGATCAGATGGGTTTGGTCGGAATGGCGCAGGAACAGGTTAGGGGTATCGCTGAGCGGTTCAAGTACCATAATCAATCCATGCGGCTCCAGAATTTCAGCCCCGCGTCTCAATGCCTCGATCACATTTCCGGTTTGTATGCCGATAGGAAGAGCGCGCTCAAAATCACCGGGAACAACAGTTGCCCATTTCGCGTTGACGCGTTTTGCCACTTCAACTGCCTGACGGCAACCGTTTAAGAAGATATCGATATATTCTTTTTTGCCTGCAGCGAGTGTATTTGCACCGTTTCCGCCTTTATCGACAACGAATACTCCCATGGTCATGTTCAGCTTTGCCAGGGTATTTCCTATTTCTTCCTGCAAAGCTACCGGGCGCTTCATTAAACCATTGTCCTCAATACTTCTAAAACCCTGGTCGTGCATGAATTTAATCTGATCAATGAAATTTTCCCCTGCATGGGCGGCAAACATGCCTGCATGCGGAGCATAATCCAGATTAAAGGTTTTTTCTGCCCTGTTAACTGCGGGCATGCCTGCAGCAAGAGTTGAGCTGGCGGCAGTAGCACCCAAACCGAGCATGACGCTGCTTTTTATGAATTCACTTCGTTTCATAGTATTTATTTTTAAGCTTCTCAGACTACTTTTGTTACTCCCGGAATTGCATAGGGATAGGTGCCGTCGAAGTTTGGTAAAACTTTAGGCAATGCATCCCATGCGAGACGTTCAGGCATCAGACTGATCTCTGAATTCAATGCCTCATCCCATTTAACAACATTGCCTGAATAGGATGCATAGCGACCCAGAATTGCAGTCATGGTACTTTTTGCAGCATTTTCTGCATCCGAAAACTTGAACTGACCAGCAGTAATGGCTGCGAATAATTCATCGTGCTCGGTCTGATATGGATTGGCATCGCCTTTCCCTTCGTAATTTACCAGCACTTTGCCTTTATGATCCCAGATCTTACCAATATTACTTGAATCAAGGAAGACCTTGCCTTTGGTTCCCTGGAAGGATTCATCAACCCGGTTTGCACCTCCGGTATAGTGGCGGCACTGACTTGAGATCACGCTGCCGTCATCGTAAACAAATTCAACAGAGTGACTGTCATAGATCTCTCCATAATCTTTTCCGGTCCTTAAAAAGCGACCACCTGCACCATAAGCAGAAACCGGATATTTATTTTTTACCCAGTTGGCTACGTCAATGTTATGAACATGCTGCTCAACAATATGATCGCCGCAAAGCCAGTTGAAATAATACCAGTTTCTCATCTGATATTCCATCTCTGTTTGGTTCGGCTGACGTGGATTCACCCAAACCCCGCCACTGTTCCAGTAAACCTGTCCGGATATCACATCTCCGATTCCACCCTGATGAACTCTGTCGATGATTTCGCGGTAATTTTTCTGATAATGGCGCTGGAGTCCGACAACTACGTTCAGTTTTTTGCGTTTAGCTTCTTCAGCAGTTGCTAATACACTGCGGATACCCGGTGAATCGGTTGCAACCGGTTTCTCCATGAAGATCTGTTTATTTTGCTTTACTGCTTCTGCAAAATGTGCTGGCCTGAATCCCGGAGGGGTACAAAGCATAACTACATCAGCATCCTGCATGGCTGCGATATATCCATCGAAGCCAACAAACTTTTTATCAGCCGGAACACTGATTTTCTCAGCTCCGAATTTTGTCAATAGGGTTTGATAGCTTTTCTCCAGTTTATCGGGAAAAGCATCAGCCATGGCTACAATCTTTAGGTTGAACTTAGTACTCAGGGCCTGAAATGCAGCTCCTGTTCCACGGCTGCCACAGCCGATTAGGGCAACTTTAATTACGTCGGAGCCGCTTGCATAGGCACCGGCAAGTGGAATTCCACTTAATAATGCACCACCGGTTAGGATGGCTGAGGTTTTTAGAAAATCTCTCCTGTGTTTTGTTTCAGAAATTTCGTTCTTCATGTTATGAATAATTTGAATTAAAAGTCAGCTATGGGTTCACGATTATAATATGCTTCAATTTCTTCCTTTGAAGGAGCTACCAGGGGGCGCACCACCCTTATCCCCACAAATGTTCCTCCGGTTAACCACCAGTTACTTTTTGGGATTTGCGGGTCTATTTGTTTCCATTCTGCCAGCGATCCTCTGCGGCTTGCAGAACGCAGATCTGTGGGTAGGTCTTCATATGATCCTCCGCGTACGGAATTTGGGTATAAAGTCTCAAAAGGAATTACAGGATCCTGAGCGATTGTGCCCACGAATTTAGAATATGCGTCTGGTTTATACTGGTCATAGGTCCACTCTGTGACATTCCCATGCATATCAAATAGACCCCATGGATTTGGCTTTTTTTCTCCAACCGGATGGGTTTTGTTGCCGCTGTTAGCTTTGTACCATGCATAGTCGTCGAGTTTTGATTCGGCAGGGTGTGAATAGGCACCACTGGTTCCTGCCCGGCAGGCATATTCCCACTCAGCTTCTGTTGGAAGTCTGTAAAATTCACCTGTTCTGGCATAAAGCCACTTGCAGAATTGAATCGCGGAGTATTGAGTCATTCCTATCGCCGGGAAACCCTCTTTACCCATGCCCCAGGTCATATCGACATAGGGTTTGGTTGGACGGGTTAAGGCATCTACCTGCTGTTTTAGAGGTACTTTACTGCGGCTTATCTCCTGGTTTTTGTAAACGAAGGGTTCAAAAAAGTCCCAGGTAACTTCATGTTTCCCAATCCAGAAGGGACTGATTTTTACCTGGTGCTGCGGACCTTCATCAGGTCGCCGGCCTGCTTCATTCACCGGACTGCCCATATTAAAACTTCCTCCCGGTATCGCAACCATGTCAAACTTCAGGTCAGTTCCTTCAAGGTTTTGGGTATAACTTTTAAAATCATTCTCCTGAGCTAATGCGAGTAAAGGGAATAGAATTAAACCAAGGAATGCTGATTTGAAATGAAGTATAAATGATCTCATGAATGATGTATGCGATTGAAAAATAAATATGCTCAATTTTATTTAAAAAATTAAGGTTTGGAACAGAATGAATTGAAAGAAGCGGGGTGAAATGGTAAAAATCTGTAATGTTTTGAACAAGCATTCATTTTTAGATAAAATGTTTTAGGGACTAAGAGCGTCATATGGCCAAAGTAGTATCTCTCCGTTAACTTTTTTTCCGCCTTGGCTGGTGCGGTAGAGGTAAGCCAAGCCTTAATACTGACTTTCGAAGCAGCAGACGCAGCGGCGGGGTTTTGGTCCTTTTTTCCTGAAGAAAAAGGACTAGGCCTCCGCGGCTATGAGCGGAATAAATTCAGTTTAATAAATTGTAGTTGATGCGTTACTGTAATCTTATAAGTATCAGGAAATTAGTTGTTGTTATGCGATGGATAAAGATGTTGAAAAGGTTGATCAGGGGCTCTTATGAGAAATATGTACATCTCCACAAATTCAAAATCCTAAATCAAGATATATCGAATTTAAGCAGATATCAATAAATGAAAAACGGCAATTTCCAATTAGAAAATTGCCGTTTTTCATTTTATTCAGCACATTAAAAAGTGCTCAATTAATTAACTCATTTTTTAATGAGTCGCTTTTCTTTTTACTTTTTAGCTATTCTGTAAAGCCTTCCTTCATCAGTAATTGCATAAAGCGCACCATCTTTGCCCTGCATTGTTGATCTGAAACGCTGGTTTTGATCAGCAAGTAATCTTTCTTCTGCAACAACTTTATTGTCTTTGATTACTAATCTCAGGATGTGTTTGCCACTCAGTGCACCAATGAACAGATTGTTTTTCCATTCAGGAATCATGCTGCCTGAATAGAAGGACATTCCGCTTGGAGAGATGGATGGATTCCAGTAGTAAACAGGTTGCTCCATACCTTCTTTTTGCTGTATTCCATCACCTACCTTGGCTCCGCTGTATTCCAGACCATAGGTGATTGTTGGCCAGCCATAATTCTTACCTGGTTTTACAAGGTTTAGCTCATCGCCACCCATCGGACCAAATTCTGCAGTCCAGATATCACCTGTAACCGGGTGGAATGCAAGATTCTGTACGTTTCTGTGACCATAAGAATAAATTTCAGGTTTTGCGCCAGCGCTCCATACCGGATTGCCAGGAGCAGGTTTACCATCTTTGGTTATACGTAATACTTTACCATTCGCAGATGTCAGATATTGTGCCTGTGGTCTGGTTTCCAATGAAGAACGTTCTCCTGTTGTAACCAGTAAATTTCCGGTTTTGTCGACAAGGATTCTGCCTCCATAATGCCCCATGCTTGGGTGTGCCGGATCGGCTCTGTAAATAACGCTAACGTTTTCCATTTTTTTCTCGTCAGCAGAAAGAGTTCCTTTAGCAACAGCGGTAAGGTTACCTGTGCTTGTTTTTTCAGAAAATACCCAATAGACGATTCTGTTTTTTGAAAAAGCAGGATCGGTGGTTAAGCCTAGTAAGCCTCCCTGACCACCTGAATTTACTTCCGGTAAACCTGTGATAGGTTCACTTACCTTTCCGGCTGTGGTGACAAT
>CAZGCG010000192.1:0-6882 GCA_964524205.1 uncultured Sphingobacterium sp.
CTCCGGGGTAGTTCCGGCAAGAAATCGCGTTGCATTTAAAGTTACGAATAGCCGGAAGCTACCTCCTCCGGCAAGGTTTATTTTACCCGGAACTGTATTTCATAGGGACGGATAGCCCGGCTGCTTGTGCGCGCGTGCCGCGTGTTCCAGGAATATAATATAGAAGCACACGCGACACGCGTGCGCTAGCAAAGGGCCTTGGATAAAATCAGTTAATCTGAGGTCGCGGCATTCGACGCGATGACAAGCAGTATTAGAGATTAAGGAGATTCCGGTTCGAAGACCGGAATCGGAGGGCGATAAGGCATTACAGGAATTGCATTTGATAAATCATTTCCAATTGTGTAGGGAGATTCCGGCCCCTGAGCCGGAATCTCTTTATTAAACAACCATTTCGTTGTCATTGCGGGCTTGACCCGCAACCTCTTTTATTTATAATTACACAAAAAGGTTATTATTCATATCCAATTATGCTATCGTCACTAATTTATTCCGATCGTGTAACTGCATTCAAAAACTTTAGAAGTTTCCAATTTTTGAATCCCATCCTTATCTGATAATTCCTTCAGTTCTCCTTCACTATCCGCATAACCCAGCCAGGGTTCAATGCACACGAAAGGCGCATCAGGAGCTGCCCATATCCCTAATGAATCAAAATCTTCGTAGGAAACAGAAACAAAATTGGGTGATTGATGATTTCTGATCAGAACTTCTTTTGAAAGGAGCTCCTTAAATACGAGTGCACCATCCCTGAATAAGTCTTTGCTAAGGTTCAGTCTCCTATTGTCCAGATATACTTGTTCTGTTTCACCTGTAAAAAAACCAGAATCATTAAACAAGTGTTTTATTAACACTTCTTCCTGATCAAATTCCACATAATAATCATCGTATGCTCCATCCTTAGAAAATGGAATATTGAATGCAGGATGTGCACCAATGGAAAAGAAGATAGGTTTTTCATCCTTATTAATCACTTTGTAAACAATAGTAATCTCGGTATCCTGTAATTGATAAGATACCTGGAATGAGAATTTATAGGGATAAACAGCTAAAGTGTTTTCAGAATAATCCAGAGTAAAAACTGCCTGATCACTTGAACTTTCTGTTAATACAAAATTAGAATGCCTTGCAAAACCATGTCTTTGCATCGGATATTTTTTTCCTTCAATCTGAATCTGATTATTGATACAGTTTCCAACTACCGGAAACAGGTTGGGTGCATGGAATGCCCAGACTGAGGGTTCAGCCTGCCACAAGTACTCCAGACCATTAATTTTATTGGATATGGAACATAACTCAGCTCCTTTATTAAGGATACCTACAGACAGGAATTCGTTTTCCAAAACATGCATGCCAGGTATTATTTTATATAAAATTAAGCAGAATCATTTTGAAAATTACAAATCCAGAAAAAATCTGAACTATGCCTGTTTTCTGTTAACCCAAACCTTTTTCTTATTCCTGCCATTACGGTTATTTCCAGCACCTGATGGTCTCTTCATTCCCGGACTATAGACAGGTCCTTCCCCTAGTTCTTCGGGTAAAGTCATTCTTGGTATCTCTTTGCCAATCAGGTTTTCAATGAAAGAGAATTTTCGCTGATCTTTTTCATTCACAAATGTTATGGCAGTACCAGTAGTTTCTGCTCTGGCCGTTCTGCCAATCCGGTGAATATAGTCTTCCGGATCAGGTGGAACGTCAAAATTAATGACCAGACTGATACCTTCCACATCTATTCCCCGGCTTAATACATCCGTACCTATAATTACAGGTAATGTTCTACTTTTAAAGGCTCTCAAGACTGTTTCACGTTGTTCCTGCTCCAGATCAGAATGGAAAGCTTCTGACTTAATTCCCTCTTTTCTGAGTGTTCTGTTCAGGTCTTTTACAGTTTCCTTTCTCGAACAAAAAATAAGGACACTTTTGTATGCTCCGCCTTTAAGCAGGGTGCTGATTAGTTTTATCTTTTGATTATCATAAACCATGTAAACCTGTTGAGAAATACCAGCAGCAGGTTGTGATAGTGCAATATTGATCTGCTCAGGATTTTTTAATATCGTATTTGCGAGTGTCCTGATCTTTGGAGGCATGGTTGCCGAGAAAAGCAGTGTCTGTCTTTCTTTTGGTAGATTACTGATAATCCTTAAAATATCTTCATAAAATCCCATATCAAGCATGCGATCGGCTTCATCCAAAACCAGATACTGAAGATGATCCAGCTTGATTACACCCGATGCCAGGTGGGCAATTAATCGTCCGGGGGTAGCGATCACAATATCAACGCCATCCATCATTGCCCGGCGCTGCTGTTCATAGATCATACCATCTCCTCCCCCATAAACGGCAATGGAACTGATACCAGCAAAATAAGCTAAACCTTCAACCTGCTGATCAATCTGTTGTGCCAGTTCCCTGGTAGGAGCCAGAATCAGTGCTTTAGTATATTTCTTTTCAGAAATGCTGATATGCTGCAAAACTGGTAATAGATAGGATGCAGTCTTACCGGTACCGGTTTGGGCACAAGCGATAAGATCTTTATGATCGAGAATGAGGGGAATTGCCTGGGATTGAATTGGGGTGGGTTTAACGTAACCCATACTTTGAAGTCCTTCAAATAACTGAGGATCAAAATTGAAATCGCTGAATGTCAAGATGAAATATTAATATTTAAATAAATGTAAAAATAGGTAAAACAATTGATAGTTGACAATGGACAATTGACAGTTGACAGTTGACAGTTGACAACGGATAGTTGTAATTTATGACAATCTCTTAATTATCAACTGTCAATTGTCAATTGTCAACTAAATTCCATTTATTAACACCATTCAATTTCTCAACAAATAACATAATTATCAAAAAATATCCTACTTTTGAATCCCGTACAAAACGATGTTTTTTATTAGTTGAGACAAGGTTAAAACCAAATCAAATAATAAAGCATTCTTAGCAAATCCTTCAGATATCATGACCAAATACATTTTTGTTACGGGCGGCGTTACTTCGTCGTTAGGAAAAGGTATTATTTCCGCTTCTCTGGCTAAACTTCTTCAATCAAGAGGTTACCGGGTAACCATCCAAAAGTTCGATCCATATATCAATATCGATCCGGGAACTTTAAACCCTTATGAACATGGCGAATGTTATGTAACTGAAGATGGAGCTGAAACAGATCTTGATCTGGGTCATTATGAGCGCTTTCTGAATGTACCAACCTCTAAGGCTAATAATATTACTACCGGCAGGATTTATCAAAACGTAATCAACAAAGAACGTGAAGGAGCTTATCTGGGTAAAACAGTACAGGTAGTTCCACACATCACCGATGAGATCAAACGCAATATGAAGATATTGGGTGAAACCGGTGATTATGATATTGTAATTACGGAATTGGGTGGAACTGTTGGTGATATCGAGTCACTCCCTTTCATTGAGGCTGTGCGCCAGTTACGCTGGGAACTTGGTTCGAGCAATTCGCTGGTTATTCATCTTACACTTATTCCATACCTGGCCGCTGCCGGTGAGTTAAAAACAAAGCCTACCCAGCACTCTGTTAAAATGTTACTTGAATATGGAATTCAGCCGGATATTTTAGTTTGCCGCACCGAACATCATATTCCACAGGAACTAAGAAAGAAAATTGCGCTTTTCTGCAATGTGAATATTAATGCGGTAATTGAGTCTATTGATGCCTCAACAATTTATGATGTTCCTTTATTGATGCTTAAAGAACAGCTTGACAAAACTGTTCTAAGCAAATTGAAACTTCCGAATAAAAACGAACCCGATCTGGAAAAGTGGAAAGATTTCCTTGGCAGACTTAAAAATCCAACGGCTGAAATCAATATCGGGCTAGTAGGAAAATATGTGGAACTTCCTGATGCTTATAAATCAATAACCGAAGCATTTATTCATGCTGGTGCAAAAAATGAATGTAAAGTAAAGGTAAAATCCATACACTCCGAAAATATCAGTGCTGAAAATGTTGCTGAAAAACTAAAGGGGCTTGACGGTGTTCTGGTTGCTCCCGGATTTGGAAGTCGTGGTATTGAGGGTAAAATTGAGGCCATTAAATATGTTAGAGAGCATCAAATTCCTTTCTTTGGGATTTGTTTGGGTATGCAATGCGCAGTGATTGAATTTGCTCGTAATGTTCTGGAACTTAAAGACGCTCATAGTATTGAGATGAACGAGAATACCAAAGATCCGGTAATCTCGATGATGGAAGAACAGAAAAAGATTAAAAATAAGGGCGGGACAATGCGACTGGGTTCTTACACATGTGACTTAAAAAAAGGGAGCAAATCATCTGCAATTTATGGCAAGAGCCGAATTACTGAGCGTCACCGCCATCGCTATGAGTTCAACAATTCCTATTTAAATCAATTTGAAAAAGCAGGAATGATCGCATCAGGTATTAATCCTGAGAATAACCTCGTTGAAATAGTAGAATTAAAAGACCATCCATTTTTTATTGGCGGGCAATTTCACCCTGAATTAAAATCAACAGTTGATAATCCTCATCCACTTTTTGTTAACTTTGTCGCCGCCGCTTTAAGCTACTCTAAAAAGAAGTAAAGCATTTTCGCAATAAAGACTAAAAACATAATGGATAGAAATACTTTCACAGGACTCTTTTTGATATTAATCATATTAGTTGGGTCAACTTACCTGATGCAACCCTCTGATGAAGATATCAAAAGAGAAAAAGCCAAACAAACTCAGGATTCACTAGCGCGGGTAACAAAAAATGAAGCGGCACCGGCAGTCGCAATGCCTGATTCTACTAAAGCTGTTGCAGCACCTGCAATTGATTCCACACTAATAAAATCCGGTCCATTCGGAGCAGCACAATCAGGAAGCAATGAGCCTGTTATCCTTGAAAATGAATTCCTAAAGGTTAGAATCAGTCCGAGAGGAGGTAGAATTGCCTCAGTTCAATTGAAGAACTTCAAAACCTATACTCAGGAGCCTTTAATTATGTTTGAGGGCGAAGGAAATAAATTCGGTTTGATTTTTGGTTCTGCAGGACAAAATATTAACACAAACGATCTCTATTTTGTCCCTTCCGGCAAATCATTAAGCGTTACAAAATCTGATTCTTCATCATTGACGATGCGCTTAATCCATTCTGAAGGAAAATACATCGACTATATTTATAGCCTGAAAGGTGAGAGTTATAATGTAGGGCTGACGATTGCAACAACAGGAATGCAGGATGTGGTTGCACCTACACAGCAGCATATTACCCTGAATTGGGAATCCGTCCTTAAACAAAAAGAAAAGGATTTGGCTAGTGAACAAAAAACATCAAGTGCCTTTTATAAACAAGGTGATGAAAGTGTTGATTATTTAAGCCTTTCAGAATCGGAAACTAAAGTATTGAATGAAGGAAAGATCAAGTGGTTCTCCTTCAAGCAACATTTCTTCTCCAACGTACTGATTGCAAAAAACAGCTTTGATAGTGGTGAATTAGCCGTTAATACCAGCCCGGATGCAGGTACTGTTAAAGGTTTTTCAGCTAAAATGCAAATACCTTTCCAGAGACAGCAAAGCAGTTCCTTTCCAATGGAATTTTATTTCGGCCCAAATCAGTTAAATATCCTTGAAAAGCAGGGTTTTGAAATTGAAAGGCAAATAGATATGGGTTACTGGCCATTAAAGTATATTAACAGATGGGTGGTATTACCTGTTTTTAACTTTCTTGAGGGTTTTGGATGGGGCTACGGACTTATTATTCTGGTTCTGACCATTCTGCTTAAAATGGTTTTATTGCCACTTACCTACAAGTCTTACCTGTCAATGGCGAAGATGCGCATTCTAAAACCTGAGATGGATGAAATCAAAGGTAAAGTTGGCGAGGATAACCCTACCCTGCTGCAACAGGAATATTTGAAGCTATACAAAAAAGCAGGTGTAAATCCACTTGGGGGTTGTTTGCCGATGCTGTTACAATTGCCAATTATCATGGCTTTCTTCTTCTTCTTCCCGAACCTATTTGAATTACGTCAGCAAAGCTTCCTTTGGATGGAAGATCTTTCGACTTATGATGCATTCTTTAAACTGGGATTTGAAGTACCATTTCTTGGAAATCATATCAGTTTGATGTGTATTTTAATGACTATTTCTACATTGATCTATACCTATTTTAATAACCAGGTTTCGGGAGCAACAGGTCAAATGAAATACATAGGTTATATCACACCAATTATATTCTTTGGAGTACTGAATAGTTTTCCTTCAGGCTTGAACTACTATTATTTCCTTGCCAACCTAATGACTTTTGCGCAGCAATATATTATCCGAATGTTTGTTGATGACAATAAGATCCATGCTCAGATTCAGGAAAATAAAAAGAAACCTGCTTCAGAAAAGAAAACCTCTGGTTTCCAGAAAAGAATGGAAGATTATATGAGACAACAGCAAACGGCAAAGACCAAAGGTGCTGTTGAGGACAAAGGATCTAAAAAGAAATTAAAATAACATCAACGCTGACAGGGTTTTGGGTTAACACTGACAGGGTTTTGAACCCTGTCAGCGTTATCTAATTGCTGTAACCAAGGTATAATTCTTTTCCATAGTCTGAAATACCAGTTCAGTATCACTTAGTTTACTGATCAAAAATGGAAATTCTCTCGTTCTCCCTCCTTCTAAAGATTCAGTATACCTGATCATTTTACCATCCAGTTTGTATTTACCTTTTGACAGTTGTTTGCCTCCCCATTCAATAATAAGATCATTGGTTTCGGTAAAGATTATTGCCGGCGAAGCTTGTTTAAGCTCCTCATCGCTCGTAATATCCTCCGGATCTGCGTTCACTACTTTTATATAGTTCCATCTGCCTAAAAGATCCTTCTGTTCAATTGAACTGGTACAGGAAGA
>CAZGCG010000193.1:0-6863 GCA_964524205.1 uncultured Sphingobacterium sp.
TTGTTTAATATTGAATTCACATTAAAATAATAATTAAATCAATAATTATTTAACAGCTAGCTAAATAATTATTGATTTAGATAAGGTGAATTCAATGAAAAATCTTGCTGGACTACTTAAGACTGGAAATTTTCTCTTGCTTTAGAAAGCAGGGTCTGTTACTCTATTATACTGCTGGTTCCGTGTGCTGTCCTAAACAGATTTTCGGGCAGTACGTTCCGATGAAAAACAGACCCGGGTAAAATAAACCTTGCCGCAGGAGGTAGCTTCCGGCTGTTGGTAATTTGAAACAGAACGCGATTTCATGCCGGAACTACTCCGGAGGAAAGGGCTGTCCCAGCCTATAACACACAGCTATTGCTTTCGAAAATCAAATTATCGTCGCCGATAGCCTTATATGAAGTATTCTAACCATATTATATTATCGAGGTTAAGATAATTCCTTAATTCAGCCAAAGCCAGACTAAAACTCTATTCTGTAATTCAAAGTAGGTATTATGCCTGTCCATGTTCTTTCTTCCATGATTCGTTTGCTTGGATTAAAGCGCATACCCATTACATTTTCCTTGTTAAGCACATTCTGAATATCCATTATGATAAAATGGCCGACTTTTTTGGAATTGATGCGATAGCTTGCAGAAAAATCAACACGAACGTATGGATCAGTAGTAAGGGTGTTCACCTTGCTTTCATCAATTACTTCCTGGTCCAGACGTATGGATTCAGCAAGATTAACCGGTGAGTATTTTCTTCCGCCAGCATAGATCAGTTTCGCATTCATCCCGAACAGGTTATTCTGATTCTTTCCGGTTTTCCATTCTTTTCCAGTAATCAGATTAGCCACATAATTCGTATTAAAGCCGGTATTGAATTCCTGTTTACTGAGCGCTTTAAATTTCGAATCGAATAGGGAAGAGCTAAGCATAAAATAATAACCGCTGCTCAATGGCTTTTCGAGTGAAAATTCGATGCCATAATTCCTGCCGGTTCCTTTGTTAACCAATTGTCTGTAAGAAGAAGAGTAGATGGCTGAATTATCTGATACATCGAGTAATGAAAGATTTATATTAGGATCAACAGAAACCGGCACATCGTATAAATGCTGATAATAGGCTTCCGTTTTAAACTTCAGGTTGTTATTAAATTGCTTCTCATAACCAATAGTAGCCTGTGCAGACTTTGTAGGTTTAAGTCGGGCGCTGTTTTGCGATGGGAAAACCCTGTCTTTAGCATAATAGTAGGATAGGGGCTCAAGGCGGCTGTAAACTCCGGTACCAAATGACAGTTGCTGATCTGCTGCAATCTGCCAGTTAATTCCAAATCGTGGTTCAATGCTCAAGCTCTCACTTAACCTGAAATAGTTCGCATGAACGCCTGTATTTAAAGTAAGCTTGCTGCTTAGTTGTGCCCGATGCTGAATAAAGGCATCATAGCTGCTGGTATTCCCTTCATGATTGACCAGTTCTCTCAAACTATTACTCAGTGGGTCGAAATTTTCTGTGAAAACATTAAAGCCAAGGAAACTGGCATTTATTCCCGCACGAATCGTATTTGCCGGATTAACACTATAATTCATTGATCCTGCATAACGAATTGTACTATTATCATTCAGACTTTTATCGCGTAAAATAGCCTGGTAGCTGGTCGTTAAACTGTCTACTGTAAAAGAGCTGCGGCTCGCTGAATAGGAAATTACATTATTAAAATATACCTTTTTACTTGCGATAAACAAATGCTTTAATCCAACGCTTCCGGCATCATAGCCAAATTTCGCATCACGGCTTTCAAATCGTTCTTTCCATGTGGTATGATCCCGTTCGGCTTTATCATCGATATTGCTAAGTCCGCCTATCCCGAAAAGTGAAAAAGTACCAGCTCTGCCGGTGGGCATTACAAAGTTGAAAGACAGATCCTGGTATTTGGGAACCCCGTCTGATGCAACAGATAATCCGGCTTTTTCGAGCAGGCTCAATGAAGAATAGCGGTAACTGATCAGGTAAGAGGCATTGCTGCCCTTGCTGAACGGACCTTCGAGCGTAGCGCCTACGCCAAGTATGCCGGCGGTTAATGCAAACTCCTTTTTTTCAGTATTCCCCTTTCTGAATTTGAGGTCGAATGCACCTGATAATGCATTGCCATATTCAGCAGGTAATCCGCCTGTGTAAAAATCAGAAGTGCTTAATACAGTTGTATTCAACATACTGATACCACCACCTGAAGAGCCTTCATTCCCAAAATGGTTCGGATTTACGATTTCAATCCCTTCCAGTCGCCATTGAAGACTCTTAGGGGAATTACCCCTGACAATAATCTCATTATTATCACCTGCAGCCACAACACCCGCAAAACTTTGAGCCATTCTTGCGGGATCAAAGGCAGCACCGGCATATCGGTTTGTTTCCTCCGGAGAGAATGAACGTCCGCTGGTCATCGCCATCTGATTCAGGGGTTTTCTGTCGGCGCCACCAATTACCACCACTTCATCCAGATCATTGCTTTGATACTCCATTTCAAGTGCAAGCACAGACTCTTTTCCACTGGTAATCAGTAGTTCAGACAATGTTACCTTTTTGTAGCCGACGAGGCTTGCTTCGAGTACATAACGCCCGATACTGACTCCATTAATCCGGAAGGCACCCCATTGGTCAGAGCTTAGCTCCCTCGAACTTTCTCCGGCACCAAGTTTGATTGTGACACCTGATAAGGGAAGTTTGGTACTCTTATCAATGACAGTTCCTTTAATGGTCTGGCTTACCGCCTGATTGTTATCAGAGGCCGTTTCCTTATTTTGTGCTTTGAGGTTAATACTTTGCAGTAATACTGCAATAAATAGAATGTGTAGAAATTTCATGTTCATTTTTTGTTTGTTTCGGGATGAGACAAACAAAAAACAATTCACCCCTATGCGCTTCGCAAAATCTTTTCCATTTTCCTGCCATTCGCCAGTTCATCCACCAATTTGTCGAGGTATCTGACTTTTTGTGTCAAAGGATTTTCGATTTCTTCAATGCGATAACCACAAATCATTCCGGTGATGAGATGGGCATTTGGGTTTAATGCCGCATTCTGAAAGAAAGTTTCGAATGTAACCCGCTTTTCAATCATTTCCTGCAGCTTTGCCTGATCGAAGCCTGTTAACCACTCAATAACTTGCAGCAATTCTTCTTTAGTTCTGCCTTTCTTCTCCACTTTCGTGAGATACAAAGGATAGACCGAGGCAAAGATCATTTTTGCCATACGCTCATGATGGGTGTTGTTGTTCATAGCTTATTTAATTAAAACTATTCATTTTCTATTTTCAGGAAGTGCTATACTCGTGCGCACTAACAATATTTAAGGATAAAAATCCTTGTCATTCAAAAATTTTGCGGGTTAAACCTTTCATAATTACAATTTGAATGGGAGTTCGATTCCGGCCTCCGCGCCGGAATCTCCTTAATTTTTATATGTTGAGCTGTCATCGTGGCGAAGGCCACGACCCCGTTTTTAAATTAGATTATTTCCTCTTTTTCTTAAACATTAACATTGCACACGCACCAGCGGAGATTTAATCATAATGAAATCTGCACTTTGCAATTAAGATTTCATCATCT
This sequence comes from uncultured Sphingobacterium sp., assembly GCA_964524205.1. Taxonomy (GTDB): domain Bacteria; phylum Bacteroidota; class Bacteroidia; order Sphingobacteriales; family Sphingobacteriaceae; genus Daejeonella. The sequence continues at coordinate 3,594 of CAZGCG010000193.1, forward strand.
TTCACCTGATAAATCAAGCGATGTTCATCATCAATTCTGCGAGACCAAAATCCTGAATATTTATATTTAAGCGGCTCTGGTTTTCCAATTCCCTGGAATGGACTTCGGGAGATGTCTTTTAGCAGCTCATTTATCCTGTTCAGCTTCTTTTTATCGGTTTTTTGCCAATACAAATAATCTTCCCAGGATTCGTCTACAAATATGAATTTCATTCTTCAAGAAGATTTTTACTCATAGAATTCCCGGCTTTCAGTTTTTCAATTGCGGAATCCAGTCTCTTTTCATTTTCTTTTGAAGAAAGTTCATGCTGGGTTGCGCGCAATGAATTATATTCTGCTAAAGACATAATGACAACACCATTGTCCTTACCACGATTGATAATCAATGTTTCAAAGTTCTCTGTCACTTTATCAAAATATCTTTTGATGTCTTTCCTAAAATCTGAAATGGATGTCGTTAACATAAAGAGCTGTTTTATTTGTACTTATTTATGTACAAATATACGTACATAAAATGTATTTGATAAATAATTCCCGGTATAGTTTAAGGTGTAATACGAGCAAACCAGAGATGTGCGCATCAGAAGTGGCAGACGCCTTAAGATTTTCAGCAGGAAGGATGGTAATGATATAGGGATGAATGAGATATCAAATAAAGATCAAAAAGTAATCAAACACAAAGCTTGTCCTAGTTTTATCCCTGTTTGATCCCTCTTTTATCCCTGTTTTATAACTTGTCTTTAATCAGCGAAATCATCAACATAACAGCCCGGATTTGTGTGAGATACTATGGCGAAAAAAATGCACATTGATTTTTATGAGTTTATTATCCTTTGGCATGATAATTTCTCTTTTTTTAGAATGATGAAAAAAGGAGAACCTGTTAACAAACAAATCATAAATGAGAGAAAAAACCTTCTTGTATCCATAGAAGGATTGCTTGAGGGCCCAATGATCTTTTTAGGTTTTGTATGGCTGATATTGCTTATTGCAGAATTAATTTGGGGACTATCGAAACCCTTAGACTATCTGAGTCTTTCCATCTGGTTTATTTTCATTGTTGACTTTGTGACGAAATTTATTCTCGCGCCAGTTAAACTTGTTTTTCTAAAAAAGAACTGGCTTACTGCCATTTCACTTTTAATTCCTGCATTAAGAATATTTCGGATTTTCCGCTTTATGAGCTTTTTGAGAAGTTTAAAAGGCCTTCGTCTGCTCAGGCTTGTTTCTTCTGTTAACCGCAGTATGAAGAGTCTTGCAGCAACTATGGCCAGAAGAGCTTTTGGCTATATTTTTCTATTGACCCTTGTGGTAACTTTTGCCGGTGCCGCGGGTATGCATGCCTTTGAGAAAGCCTACCCCGGCTTTGACAATTATGGAATTGCATTATGGTGGACTGCTATGCGGGTAATAACCGCAGGGAGTGAGTATTACCCATCAACTCCTGAAGGCAGAGGACTGGCACTTATTATAGCATTGTATGGCTATGCAATTTTTGGTTATGTTACTGCTACTTTAGCCAGCTTTTTTATTGGGAGAGACGCCGAAGAAAAGGATACACCTCTTGCCGGTGCCAAGGATGTAGCTGATTTAAAAAGTGAAATAGCTGCGCTTAGAAGAGCTATTGAGAGTATGACATCGAAAGTGGGGTAAAGTTTCGGACTTTGCGTTGGTGGACTTTTGAAACCGAAAACTGTCTGCCAGCACTAACGGTTATTAATTGCACAAATGTTTCTATTCGCACTGTCCGCCCACTGACGCAAAACCCGTGTAACAGGCAGTATTTCTTTTTGTCATAGTTTCTGTGGTTTTCTCGTTTCTTCATCATAAAGTTCTGACAAAAAGAACTCGAAATTTCCGACTTCTTCGATGTTATGTTTCAGCCAAGCAGTCCCCATTTCTTTAGTAAAAATCAAAGGTCTGATCAAGGAATTGAAAACCTTACTGATTGCTTTATTTGTCCCAACAGTCATTTTTGTTTTATAAATAGTGTTATTCCCGTCTTGAATAAACTCGTGTTGAAGTGAAAATACTTCTGTCGCTCCGATTTTTCTTATTAGTCTTATTCCTGTTTCATCAAGTTTTTCTACAAGTTCTACGCTGTCAATTAAAAAATTCATATTACGGTCAAGGGCTTCAACAATTCTGAAATGAGAACCTGTTCCGATTTCTTTATTGGCAGATTTGTTAGTCAAACTCCAATGTATATGGTCTTTTGGATGCCAAACCAAATATTTAGGATAAGTTTTTCCTTTATAGGTCATTTCTCCACCTATGTTTTGAAACCACCAAAAGAGCATTTTGGGTGTTACTCCGCAAATGGTATCGTGTTCAATTGTTAGTTTAAAAACTCCATCCTTGTCAATAGTAAAATTTGTTTTGGCAGACTCTAATGGTTTCATCTTCCAACCAAAATTTCGTTCGGGTGGTAAGGGCCATTTGTGAAGTATGTTTGTTAAAATTGCCATTTTAATGTTTGTCTGCCGTGTGGTCGTCTAACATTGCTCATAACTTGTATATAAGGATAACAAAATCACCACAAGCCCAGCAATCCAAGAGGTATTGCCGCAGTTTTATCATCCTTTCCTTTATTAAATATGCTGATTAACACCAAAATAACCTAAGCCAATCTGAAAATACTCAGCTTAACAAAATTAATTTTCAAGCGATAGCTATCGGGTCTCCGATCAATTTTAAAAGGTCTTTTCTAAGACTATTCCTGTTTTCTTTATCTTTATAGCCAATTGAGGGATAATTTCAAATAGAACTCTTAAATCGTATCAAAAACAGAGAAAAGCATGAACTATTGGTTAGTAAAATCAGAACCTTTTAAATACAGCTGGGATAAATTCAATAAAGATGGCCGTACCTTCTGGGATGGTGTGCGGAATTATCAGGCAAGGAATAATCTGAGAGAAATGAGGGAGGGTGATCTAGTGCTTTTTTACCATAGTAATGAAGGAAAAGCAGTGGTTGGAATCGCGAGAGTTGTTAAAGAATCTTATCAGGACCCAACAACAGATGATAAAAACTGGGTCGTAGTAGATCTGGAGCCGGTAGAAAGCCTTAAAAACCCGGTCACACTTGAAGTAATTAAAGCTGATCCACGACTGCAAAATATTGGCCTGGTAAAGCAGGGGAGATTATCTGTTATGGGGATGAAGGTTGAGGAGTTTGATAGGATTGTGGAGTTAGGGAGTTAGGGAGTTAGTTGACAGTTGACAGTTGACAGTTGACAGTTGACAGTTGACAGTTGACAGTTGACAGTTGA
>CAZGCG010000194.1:0-6846 GCA_964524205.1 uncultured Sphingobacterium sp.
CCTTTCCACTGGCTCCATGATGATTTACCCAGTTTTCTCCAAGGATACGTTTCCCGAATCCGCCTTCCCAGCCCTTTTGGGTACTCTTAAATCCATATTTCGCATATTTATTATTCGGATTCCGACTATAATGAAATGCATGTGTTGCGGTTCGCAAGCCAATTACCGGCTTCCCGGCAACAAAATAATTGTGAATATGCTGCATCTGATCATCAGGCAGCTCCCTGAACCGGGTCGCAATTATCATCAGATCTGCTTTTGCTAAGAATTGAAGACCCGGAATATTCTGATGATAGTTTGGATCAATGAATCCGGTTTCAGGATTAATAGCAAATAATACCGTGGTGCGGAATCCATGACGCTCAGCTAAAATTTTAGCCAGCATCGGCAATGATTCTTCAGATCGGTAAGCTTCATCCCCGCCAACAAGAACTATATATTTTCCGTTAGACTGCCCGGGAGAGGGAGAAAAATGAAGCCAGGGGCCTTCAGTTTGTGCAATGGCGGAATGCATTGAAAGAATTAAAATACTGGTTAAGAAATATTTCATCAGAATTGAATTTCTATTTAAAATGGTGTTCATGTTGAGATGTGAGATATGAGATATGAGAAACTAAGAGTCCGATAATGATTAATGTCCTTATTCTTTGTTCCTTGATCATTGTTCAAAAATGCTGAATACGAACCTAACCCGGATTCAGTCTTGATTCCTGTCTCTTGGTTCTTGATTCAATTATTTGCCGAGTTTAAATGCCACTACATGGTCTCCCTTAGCAGCCCCTAATCTTGATCCTCCACATGATACTACGACGTATTGTACACCATTAACCATATAGGTACTTGGGGTTGCATATCCAGCTGTAGGAAGATCAGCTTCCCATAACAATTTTCCGTTTAGCTTATCAAATACCCTGAATTTGGCATCCTTGCTTGCGGCTATAAATAATAAACCGCTCGCTGTAACTATCGGGCCACCGTAGTTCTCTGTCCCGGTATTTAGCCCCTGATCTTTATATTTTTTAACATCACCCAATGGCACCTTCCACTTATGCAAGCCGGTATTCAGATCGACTGCAGTTAGAATCCCCCATGGCGGTTTTATTCCGGGATCCCCATTGCTGTCCAGAAATTTGCTATAACCTTTCAGATCCCAGGGTTCCACCGCTCCAAAGACATCCTTTGCTGATGCAAGCTTATCACTCGCAGTTTCCTCATCGTACAAATAATTTAATATAGCCGATCTATCATCATCGGAAATTTGTGGGAAGCCAGGCATCCTGCCTTTACCTGAAGCGACAATTTGCTGAAACTCCTCCTTTTTTATTCTGTTCTTTAGGGCATTCAAAGAGGGGAAGCCACTTGCTGGATTACCAAAGCGGTCAACACCATGGCAGGAGCTGCAATTCCTAACGTATAAGGACTGTCCCCTGCTCATATTTGCAAGACCAGCATTTGATTTAATGGTCACAATCCATGGCACCTCATTAGAATTGACATATAAAATACCGTCCATATCTGCTGCTGCGCCACCCCATTCTGCACCACCGTTTAATCCCGGTACTACCAGTGTAGGCTTATCACTCAAAGGCTGAAATATGCCCTTCACGGTTCCCCTGAAAACCTGAAGCAAAGAATCATAATCGGGGGAAGCTTTATGCAGGTCAGATTCGGCAATTAAATTCCTTGAGACCGGAGCCGGCATTGTTGGAATCGGTTGGGTAGGCCAGGCTTCCTCCTCTGCAACTGGTGATTTTGGCACCGCCACATCCCTGATCGGAAAAACAGGCTTCCCTGTTTCCCTGTCAAATACAAAAACATGACCAGATTTTGTGAACTGGGCTACTACGTCAATACTTTTGCCGTTTCGTTTGATGGTGAGCAAATTCGGCGGTGAAGGAATATCCCTGTCCCATATATCATGTCTTACAAACTGGTAATGCCATATTCTCTTACCTGTATTAACATCCAATGCAAGCAGTGTACTGGAAAACAAATTTGCTCCTTTTCTGCTTCCACCAAAAAAGTCGGGGGCCGCTGCACCCGTCGGCGCATAAACTATGCCCCGCTTTTTATCAATCGCCATTCCGGTCCAGTTATTCGCACCACCAACAATTCCCTTGTCATGTACATCTGCAGGCCATGTATCATAGCCAAACTCCCCCGGTAAGGGTATGGTGTGAAAAACCCAGGCTATTTTTCCTGTTCTGACATTGAATGCCTGGATGAAACCGGGTGCTGCTCCGGCACTTTCCATCATCACCGTAGGCATAATTAGCAGATCCTTGTAAATGGTGCCCGGTGTTCTCGACATTAAATACTTCTTTTCGAGGGCTTCAGGTTTCCCTAAGCCAGATTTAAGGCTTACCCGGCCATTGTTACCAAATTCTTTTACAGGCTTACCGGTTCTTGCGTCAAGGGCATATAACCACTGATCATAACTGAATAAGATGCGCTCATCTTCGCCATCCTCCCAGTATGTTACTCCTCGGTTAACGAGAAATCTTTTAACCGTGTCCGGGTTAAATCGCCACTTCTCTTCTCCGGTTGCCCCGTTTAGCGCAAATGCATTTCCAGCAGCTGAGATCCCATATAAAACACCCTTAATAATTATCGGATTACACTGAAATACCCCTGAATCAAGTGTGTTATATTGCCACGCCACTTCAAGCTTGCTAACATTTGATCTGTTTATCTGATCAAGTGAAGAATAGTGATTCATTTCAGGTCCTCCAAGATAGGCGGGCCAATCTTCACCATCATCATTTTGGTTAGTAAATGCGAATATTCCAAATACAAGTAATAATGGAACACAAAGAAACAGCAATTGTTTTTTCATACATTTTTATTTACAGGTAATCATTTTATTATTTAACAAGTCTTTACAAAAGTATTCTAAGTATTATAAGGCATAATGGATATCGAAACCCACTATGCCTTTCTCGTATGATATACCTATTTTATATAATTCCTCATTTTCAGGACTTATTGCCAACCAGGATTTTGAGTATAATTCTTATTTAATGTCAATTCTAAAGCAGGCAGAGGGTTTAAATAGTCTCTTTCTGGTTTAAACCCATATCCTGCGGGAAGAGCTTTAAGATAAGGATCTATATATCCGTTAGCGTCAAGATAAATATTTATTCCCGGCTTCATCTCAGGAAAATCTGCCTGAACGAATTTTGCTCCTAACGATCTCTTGTTCACTATCAGAGGATGTGCTCTCCATCTTAGAAAATCATGCAGTCTTAATCCTTCAAATGCCAACTCAACCCTTCTTTCTCTTCTAACTTCATTGATAATTGGAGATAAAGATGGATAATCCCATTGAGGGTCATTCGTTATATTACCCAGCTGTAAGCGAGCCATTCCAACACGATCTCTTAACTTGTTTATGGTTAAATCGATATCCGACTGATTAATTTCTCCTAACTCAGCTCTGGCTTCAGCATAATTCAGCAAAGCCTCAGCATATCTAAATAGAATAGAACCAATTTGAGATTGGTAATAATTTTCTTTTAAATGCTCACCCCAGGCATTAGAATGCTTCTTTAACTGATATCCAGTAACGCATAAATAAGATCCCGTCTGATGAAGATCCGCTCTTTTGAAAAAGGTTGTATCTGAAGCCCCAAGAATATTAACCGGATCACCCGGCACCCAAATACTTTGGGCCAAACGCGGATCACGGTTTTTAACAACATTCACCAGATTTGCATCACCGGCATAAAGAGGACTTCTTGATATTGGTAAACCATCTGTGCATAAATAACTATCTACAGTAGCTTTTGTGACACCCATTCCCATACCCCAAATACTCGGCGCCCAGCGGACAAGTCCGAGACTGGCATCCCACTTCTTCCAAAGCATCACCTCCGGATTACTGCTATAATCATTTTGACCAAACAAGTAAGCATAGCTGGTTTTTGGATTACCTGAAGTATAGACATTATAAGCTCCACCATCTATCAGTTGCTTGGCCGCATCCCGTGCAAGTGTCAGATATTTTTTTCCATCAGAACCAGTAACACCAAAAGGACTACCTGCATGGTATTTTTGCCAGGTACCTTCAAAAAGTGTGACCCTCGACTTTAATAACAACGCTACCTGGCTGTTTAATCTAGACGTAGAACCCTGACCCTTACTCTTCATTAAAAGAATGGCCTTATCAAGATCTGACACAATAGAATCCATCACTGTACTACGGGCTGTCCGGGCCATTTGCAATTCGCCTGAACTTTGATCCAGGGGCTTATTAATCCAGGGTACGTTTCCATAATCACGCACCAACGAAAAGTAATGGTAAGCTCTGAAAAAATAAGCTTCCCCAATAAATTGATTGACTGAAGCCGCTGGTGCAGAGACTTTGTTATAGTTTTGAATAAAGTAATTCAAACTTCGAATACTGGTCCATGCAGATGACCAGGCTCCACCAGATGCTGGCACTATCCTCGTACCTCCCAGGATTGAATTAAATCCTACCAAAATCAAATTATCACTATTTCCATCCAGCAAATTCATGTCGTTTCTGGTTTCATTCGGGAATACCGTATAATATTGATTGACATACATTTCCAGATCGGCAGGCGTTTTCCAATAAACATCAGCGGAGACGGCATCCAATGGCTCTCTATCCAAAAATTTATCACTGCAAGAACTCAAAATAAGAACGAACAGTATGATATATATATTAATGATTTTCATGTCTCTAAAATTTAAAATGTAATATTAACACCACCGGTAAACGCACGGGATAAAGGATATACCATTGTAGCACCGTTTTCCCTCACGTTTGCTTCCGGATCAAATGATTCCATCATTTTTGAAAATGTAAAAACATTTTCACCACCTACAAAAAACCGTGCTCTTTCAATTCCAATCCTTTTGGATAATTCCTTAGGCAATGAAAATCCTACCTGAACATTTTTTAATCGCATATAGGCCGCATTCTGAAGATATCTGGATTGCACCTGCTGATTTTTAAAATTTTCTGCAGTTAAATAAGGTCTGGCGAAATATGAATCATTATTCGAAGGACTCCAGTAATCAAGAGCATGAGCTGGAATAATTGTGCTTGTCCAGGATCCCCTGAAGCCAAAGAAAAATTGATTGGCCATCCAAAGGTCTCTTTTTCCTACACCCTGCAAAAACATTGTAAAGTCGAATAACTTATAACTTACGTTTGCATTTATCCCAAATAAATACCTTGGCGAAGTATTCCCAATTACCTTTAAATCACCGGGATTTGCTAAGGTTTGATTACCATTGGTAATTCTTCCATCACCATTTAAATCATTATACTTAACATCGCCTGCTCCCCACCTGCTAAAAAGAGTGGCTTGATTAGCCCATGCTGCTGCTTCAGCGTCGGTTTGAAATATGCCGGCGGTTTCATAACCCCAGACATCCCCATAATTTTGGCCTTCATAAAAATTTCCTATAAAGTTGGCAGGGTTATTGTATTTCTTGATAACTGTTTTATTATCTGAAAGCACAACTCCAACATTATAGTTCAGATTACTATTCACAACCTGCTTCCAGTTCACAGAAAGTTCAATTCCCTTAGTTTCCAGTGTAGCATTGTTATTTAGTGGGACAGCGGCACCGTACACTGATGGGACAGACTCACCAGGACCAAACATATTCTCCGTTTTCCGGTTGTACCAATCCAATGAAAACCCTAAACGGTTGTTAAGTGCTTCGGCATCTATACCAAAGTTCAGAGTCTTGGATGTCTCCCATGTCAGTCCAAGGCTTCTGTTTGATGGAACATTGGTATAAACAGGTCGTTTCCCATCAATTATATATGGCAAATTAGTTTGAATTGGAACAGTTTCAACATGAAGGTAGTTTGCTACGTTCTGATTACCCAATGAACCATAAGAGGCTCTTAGCTTCATTGTATTGATCACATTTGCTATCGGCTCCCAGAATTTTTCTTTCCAGATATTATACCCTACAGATGCTGAAGGGAAAAAGCCCCATCTTCTGCCACTTTGGAATCTTGATGAGCCATCATATCTCCCATTCAATTCGAGCAGGTATTTTTCATTGAAATTATATGAAAAGCGCATAAAGGTTCCCAAAGTAGACCAATGAGACATATTCTCATCCACATCTTTATCACCAATGGCAGTACTGATTGCTGGTACTAATTCACTGACCAAATCCCTGCGCCATCCATTAAGTACCAAATCATTTGATAATTCTGCCTGTCCACCCAATAAAACACTGAAGGAATGATTCTTAATTTGCTTTGAATATTCAGAAAATACGTTTGAAGTAAAATACTCATTGTATGACAATTCCTGATACATCCTGTTCCAGTTCTGGCTGTAATGCCTTATCGGTGTTACTCCATCAGTCGCCAATCCCCATATTACTTTCCTATGATCACTTCTTCTGTATGAATTTGTATTAAAACTGACATCACCATTAACTTTCCAGCCTTCAGCTAGTTTTAATTCAAATGAAGGATTTAACCACAGATCGGTAATATATTGTTTATCACTACCTCCATTTGCCAAAACAGGCGGTTGGTTCTTATCCATTGCAAAATCTCCGTTTGGAGTATAAACAGGATCGGTTGGCCATGATATTCCCATACTTGAGAAAAAACCTTGTCTATCACCTGCATTCTGTGATTGGAAAAATTTTTGGTAACTTCTGTTAAGCTTTGCCTTCATCGAGACCGTAAATCTATCGGTAACTTTCATGGAAATATTCGTGGTCAGATTATATCTCTGAAATTGTTCATTGGCAAAATTTAATTTGCCGGGTTCATCAACCCAGCCTAAACCGACATAGTAATTTGTGTTCTTGGAGCCACCACTTATTCCGGCATTATGT